>JAQICC010000437.1 GCA_027858735.1 Salinivirgaceae bacterium | reverse complement strand
CTAGGAATTGTTGGTTTTCACATTTTGAGTAGCCTGGCCCGATTATTTCGGGGAAACGAAAAGTATGAAAACCTTACAAGACCTCAGTCGATTGAGCAGATTTGCGATAGCGAATCGCTAAATTTGGGTATAATTAAAAATCAAATATTTAACTAATTTTTATACAAATGAAAACAAGAAAAATTACAGCAGTTGTACTAGCTATCCTGGTTTCAGGAATCGTATCAGCGCAAAGCTTTACTGTAAATGCTGAAAAATCTACCCTTAAGTGGACAGGTAAAAAAGTTGGTGGTGAACATTCGGGAACTATTCAGATTAAAGAAGGAAATTTTGAGGTTAAGAAGGATAAAATTGAGAGTGGTTCATTCACAATAAGCATGACCACAATATCTAATAGCGATTTAGAAGATGCAGGTTACAATGCCAAGTTAGTTGGCCATTTAAAATCGGATGATTTTTTTGGGGTTGAAAAATTTCCGACTGCCGTACTTAAAATTACGGAAGCATCTGTATTTAAAGATGGAAAAGCTAAGGTAAAAGCTGACTTGACCATTAAGGGGAAAACGAATCCTGTTGAATTTGATGTAATGAAAGCAGGTAATAGTTTTACTTCCACCATTACTGTTGATCGCTCGAAGTATGATGTTAAGTACGGATCATCATCATTTTTTGAGGGATTGGGCGATAAGGTTATTTACGATGAATTTACTTTGGAAGTTAAACTTGTTACTAAGTAATTAATTTGGTGGGTGAAAGACTTGAAGCAGTACTTCAAGGATTATAAGCGAGGCATAGCCTCGCTTTTTTTATATCATAAAGTTAAACGAATTCATTTGCTGTATTGCATCGTTAGCAAGATCTTGCAAGGTAATTGCTCCAAGCAAAGTATTAAATTGCTTATCCACCCTTTTTATAGCATCTACCGATATCTGACGTACCGTTGTGCTCATTTCAGCAGAAGCTGTTTCAATATCTTGAGCTAAACCAGTACCTTCAATAATACCCATTATCTGTTTTAGGGTTATTTGATTTGGAGGATGAGCTAACTTATAACCGCCATGTGCTCCACGTTTTACTTGAAGTAAGCCACTATTTTTTAAGCGAGAAACAATGCTTTCAAGATATTTTTCTGAAATATGCTCTTTCTCAACAATCTCTTTTAACTGCACCCAATTGCTAGTACCGTCAATGGTTAAGCGAATTAGAAACTGTAGACCGTATATGGTTTTTGATGATACTTTCATATTATCGTTTTGAATTTTTACTACTACAAATATAAAGTTTAAAAACAAAAACCCTACTTGACTTATAGCCATTGTAGGGTTTTATTTGAATAATGGTAATTATTTTTTAAACAGCGAGATCTTTAAACAAATCAGTGCTTAAGTATCTCTCACCAGTACTAGGTAAAATTACTACAATAAGTTTTCCTTTATTCTCTGGTTTTTTGGCCACTTCAATAGCAGCTGCAACCGCAGCACCCGATGAAATACCACACAAAATACCTTCTTGTAAAATAACTTTACGCGCTGTGGCAAAAGCTTCTTCGTTAGTTATCTGCACCACTTCGTCAATAAGATCCGTATTTAAGTTTCCCGGAATAAATCCAGCCCCAATTCCTTGAATTTTATGAGGACCAGGTTGTCCACCACTAATTACGGGTGAATCGGTTGGTTCAACGGCATAGGTTTTAAAACTTGGTTTTTTCTCCTTTAAAACTTCAGACACGCCGGTTAGAGTACCACCTGTTCCAACACCTGCTATTAGAATGTCGGCTTTTCCATCAGTGTCATTCCAAATTTCTATTGCAGTTGTTCTTTTATGCACGTCAGGGTTTGCTGCGTTTTCAAATTGTTGAGGAATAAATGATTTTGGAAATGTTTCGGCAAGCTCTTTAGCACGTTCAATAGCACCCTTCATACCTTTAGCTGCAGGAGTTAATTCTAATTGAGCTCCAAAACTTACCAATAATTTTCTACGCTCAATACTCATACTCTCGGGCATGGTTAGTATAAGTTTATAGCCTTTTACTGCAGCAACAAATGCCAATGCAATACCGGTATTGCCGCTGGTGGGTTCTATAATTATTGTGTCTTTGTCTAATAATCCTTCTTTTTCAGCAGCTTCAATCATGGCGTGTCCAATGCGGTCTTTTACTGACCCTCCAGGATTAAAAAATTCTAGTTTTGCTACAATTGTTGCTTCTAGTCCTTCTGATATTGTATTCAGTTTAACCAGTGGCGTATTGCCGATTAAGTCTGTAATTGAATTTGCAATTTTCATGGTTATTTATTTTTAAATCGTTTTAACACTTAAAGCCTATATGAAAAGTAGGCAATGCAAATATACTGCTGATTTTTACAATGCCAAATATTTATTGAAGAAAAATGTAAATAATTTCATAATTCAATAATGGTAGATTTAAGTACTCCTTCTAATTTATACCTCTCTTATTTTCTTGCTTTCTCAATGATATTTACATCATTTAAAAGATCTGTTTCACCATATATTGTTTCTTTTAGTCGATCAATAAAACTTTCAATTAAAAGTGCATTATTATCAAACGAATTGCAAACTTGTACTTTGCCTTTGAAGGAACGTTTAAAGTTTTCCAATTTTAAAACAATATTATCTAAATATACTCCTGGGAAAAGGATGATGGGTAATACGATAATATCATTTTTGCCTATTACTTTTAATCTTTCCAATTCATCGTCTACCGATGGAAAGGTCATTTTTGAAATAAATGAATACGTAGCGTATTTAAAAGGCATATTCTCCCATAATATTCTAGACAGCTTTGCAATGTTTATATTGGTCTTTGGTTTAGATGAACCTACACCAACAACCAATAAACGTTTGTTGTTTGCAACACCATCAATATTATTTAATTGTTGCTCAATTAATTGCAAACATAATTCTATTATTTTTTTGCTTAATCCTAAATTAGGAGCAAGTTTAATTTTTACGTTAGGGTGTTCTTTTAAAAGTGTTTGAACGGTAAATGGTATATCGTGTGAAATATGCACACCGCTAAATAATAATGCAGGTAGAATAACAATTTCAGTTCTTCCATTTTTAATGTGTTCTAAAATAGCATCGTTTAAACTTGGACTTGAATTTTCAATAAAGCCGTAGTTTATTGCATATTTTGTATTTAGTTTTGTTTCTAGTTCAGCATAAACTTTGAAAAACGAGCTTATGCCCTGTTGGCTTTTAGTTCCATGTCCGCAAAGTATAATTCCCTTATCCATGTTTTATATTTAATCAGTAAATAACGTTTTAAACGTTATTGATCTTTCTTTGTATGACAATAAGCTTGTAGCTTTAGTTAAGGGCTTCAATAGTTGGTTTGTCAATTATTGCGTGCTTACCAACTATAAGTAATGCAGGTAATTCAATATTTGGTAAATCGATCTTAGCAACTTGCTCAAGTGTAGAACTAAAAATTGATTGATTTTGGGTTCCAACTTTCGATAATACATGTATTTGAACATCGCCAGAAATACCTTCGCCTAAAAATGAATAAGCGATTTCTTTAATTTGTAATCCACCCATGTAAATAATAATAGGGGTACCTTTATTAATAATTTTTGCCCATTTTGAGTAATCGGTTAATTCATTCTTAATTTGTTGAGCCGTTGAAGAGAATAATTCAGTAGCTTTTCCGCGAACGGTTAACGGAATTTTAAATAATGCAGCTCCAACTTGACCCGCGCTTAAGCCAGGTATGATTTCAAATTCAACATTTGCGTTATTTAAATAGTTAATTTCTTCATAAATTTTGCCAAATACCATAGGGTCGCCACCTTTAAGACGCACTACGCGTTTACCAGCCTTGTAATATTTCAAAATCAGGTGGTTGATGTAATCTTGTCTATCCATCTGATTAATTCCATCGTTGCATCGTTTTCCAACATCCACTAATTCTGCTCCGGGGGTTGCTGTTACTTTTAAAATATCTTTAATAAGGTTATCATATAATATAACTTCAGCCAAGCCTATTGCTTTTGCTGCTTTAAGGGTAAGGTATTCAACCCCTCCTGGGCCAGCTCCAACCAGCGATATTTGTTTTATGCTTATATGGTTTATGTTATCTATCATTGTTTACAGAGTTAATAGCGGTTTATAGTCGTATATTTCCGCCGGGTTGTTCAATAAAAAGTGGTAGTTCAATTCCTTTTTGACTTTTGTGTTGTCTACTATTTTAAAATTATGCTGTGCATTTAAATCAAATATAGGATGAGTTACCCCTAGCTCACTAAATGCTTGTTTGTAATAGTCTATTCTTAACGGATGTATGTCAGAAACTACATTATAAATGCTATTTGTATATTTATTTATAAGCAATTCTGTTATTCTTGCAACATCATCAGCATGAACAAGGTTTACAGGTATGTGCAAACTTCCAGTTTGTTTTACATTCTTTATTACCTCATAAGGATTTCGTTCGTAGCCGATTAGCCCTCCCAAGCGTAATATTTTTGTGTTAAAAGCCGACTCGTTCAACAGCATATTTTCTGCTTTTATTAAACGATTACCCGAAGGTCGGGTAGGGTTTAGTACCGATTCTTCATTTGCAATTTGATTGTTATCTCCATAAACTGATGTGGAACTCCAAAAAATAATTTGTTTTATTTTGTGCTTTTTTGCTAATTCTGTGCAAACGTTAATCTGATTTTCGAAATATCCATGGTCATTTTTCTGTCTGCTTGGCTTAAGTGATATAATAAGGGTGTCGCAATCAAAAAAATCAGCATCATAAGTTGTTTTATTAGCAGTGTCAGCTATATCTATAATATATGGGTGAATGAATTTATTATGCAATAAATGTACATTGCTACCTTTTGTCGATGAGCCATTTATGGTGTAAGATGTCCTGTCCAAGAGCATTCCTAACTTGTTTCCTAACCATCCGTAACCTAATATTGAAATTTTAACCATTTTAATCCTATATGAATTGCGGGGATAAAAATAATCATTATTTTTGTATCGACAATAATTTAAAGTAAAAAATTATGACAACACGGAAAAGAACCTACGTTTCAGTATTTGGAGTGAATCATGATGATACTGAATTAAGTGCTCGTCAGGAATTTTATTTATCTGAAATTGAGTACAAGCTATTATTAGAAAACTATAGTGCCCAAAATATAGAAAATGTATTTGTATTAAATACATGCAACAGAACTGAGGTTTATACTATGTCGGATTCATTGCTAGAGGTAATTAATATATATAGAGACGTGAAAAAAATAAATAATGAACATTTGCATAACCACAGCTTTATTAAATATGATAAAGAAGCATTGCAGCATTTTTTTCAAGTTGGCTGCGGTTTGCGTTCAAAAATATTGGGCGATTACCAAATTATTGGTCAAATGCGAACAGCTTATAACGAGTCGGTTAAACATGGATTAATAGGTACCGGTTTTGAACGTTTATTTCAATCACTGTTTTCGGCTGGAAAGGAATTCACGAATCGTACAAAATTTAATGATGGTTCAGCATCGCACGGATACCAGGTTGCAAATATTATAAATGGTTTGTCTTTAAGCGAGCAGAGTCGCATATTATTAATTGGAGTGGGCGATATGGCTCAAAAAATCTTAAACCACATGCGCGATTATAGTAAACATCCTGTAACCATTGTAAACCGCACCTATAGTAAGTTATATACTTTTGAAGGCTACGAACAGGTGAATACTGCACGACTAGAAAACTTGCCTTATTTAATAAAAAAACATGATGTGGTAATATCTACCATACCTGTTGATGATTATTTAAATGCTGGGCAAGCTGCAAATTTAAACGCAAAGGGCATCTTTGATTTAACAGTGCCTTCATCAATTTCCATATTGTTCAATGCTAGCAAGCATCAGGTATTTGATATTGATGCCATAGAAGAATATACCCAGAAAACATTGAATATTCGTGAAAAGGCAATTCCACAAGTTGAAGCTCTAATTGATAAATATATTACCAATTATTACAAATGGAGCAGTTCTAACCAACAGAATAAAATATTTCGCTTGTTTGAAACGGAATTAGAGAATTATTTGAAAAAAGAATCTAAACGCTTTAAACCTGATTTTGAAATAGAAGTTAGTCCTAAGAAAATTACAGAGCTTTTTATGAAGAACTATTATTCGAAACTTGTCGAGAAAAGTGTGGTGTAAATATTCTAGTTTACATCATGTATTGCGTCATCCAATATATATTTGCTGGTGGAATATAGGAATGTGAAATTTGCGCATAAAAAAAGAGGAAGCTATTTTAGGATAAATCAGGCTTCCTCTTTTTGAAATATTTTAAAGATGTTTTGTTTACTTCTCAATGTTAATTTCAATTCAAATATATATCACAAATATGTAGGAAATCTGTACAGAAATAATAAATCTGTAATTTTGCTAGCTTTCTAGGATCTTTAAAAAGCTATCAGCCCAATAATCATAGGAGTTTAAGGATGGTACTAAAAATATTTTTTCTCCCCCATTTTTTTTGAATATTTCTTCATATTCGATCCCAATTTCGTGAATTGTCTCTAAACAATCGGAAATAAACGATGGGCAAATTACCATTATTTTTTTCTTGCCTTTATGAACCAAATCGATCAATACTTTATCAGTAAATGGTTGCAGCCAATTGTTGGAAAGACGGCTTTGAAAGCTAATGGAATAAGTATTTGGCAGTAAATTTAAATTTTGAGCCAGCTGTAAAGCTGTTTCATAGCAAACAGCCTGATAACAATATCTGTTTTCAACATTATGGCTTTCAGTACACCTCATCTCAGCACAAGTTTTTCCTTTATGAGCCTTATATACTTGGCTTAGCGGTAATCCATGAAAACTAATTACAATATGATCGAAATCAGCTGGATTATTTTCTTGCACTTTCCTAGCTAGTGACTCAGCATACAAAGGATGGTTCCAAAATTCACTAATTACTTTAATAGAAGGATAATTCTCCCAGTTTTTTATAAGCCTAAAAACTTCTTCAATTGCAGAGCTTGTAGTGGAAGAAGCGTTATGTGGAAACAGGGGGCAAACAACTAGTTCACTATATTTTTTCTCTTTGATTTCCTTCAGTATATTTTTTAGTGATGGATTTCCGTAACGCATGGCAAGGTATACATCATGGGAAGTTAGCTTTGATAATTTTTGCCGTAATTCAACAGAATTGGTAATTAGAGGGGAACCTAAATCAGTCCAAATTTCTTTATATTTTTTTGCTGATTTTGGTGCCCGGAATGGCACAATTATGCCATTTACCAATAGATGCCTAAAAAATGCCGGCACATTAATTACTCTTTTATCAGAAAGAAATTGACGTAAATATTTTCTTACAGCACCAACTTTGTAAGATTCTGGTGAGCCAATATTAATCAGTAAAAATGCTTTTTTTTCAATCATTTTCCTGGTTATTTTCTAAGAGCAAATAATCCTACTGAAACAATAATTATAAGTGTTGAAATTCCGAAATATATAAAGGAGTACTTGAATTTTTTATTAAATAAGGCTGTTCCTTTTATAAATAGATTACCAATTATACATAGAATAACTACAAATAACATATTTGAGAAATGCTGAATTGCCCAAAAACGTAAATTTGAAAACTTCATAGCTTGGCCTGCTGTAATTATTTCTTCGGGCTTTTGAAGAAAAAAATAAAGAATAATTCCAAGAACTAAATCTAAATACAGAAATATAAGAAAGGTTTTTCGTAAATAATTTTCAAATATACCATAGTTCTTCTCCTTTATCCAACCAATTAACGAATGAGCTGTTATTCCAACAGCTAAAAGTAAAAATACAATGCTAAAAACGATATGAAATTTTATAAAATATGGATATATCTGATGCATTTGAATTTTTTAGATTAGTGAACCAATTTATTCCTTTTTTTTAGAAAGTTTCTTTTTTAGCGCAATAGTATTTAATTATTTTGTGTCTGTTTTTTTTAAAATATAGAAAGAATAACAATATTTACCTGCCATTTGACCTAAAAAGAATACGCTAACAAATAAAAATATAGTTAAAGCCTTTGTTTCTATTCCTGAAGCATAGCGCAGACCTATTGAAAGAATAACCGGAATATGAATAGCCGAAAACCAGGCTATGGATAGTTTGCGCAAAGAACCTCTCCAAAATCCAAAAGGTACATTCAGTATAAATACTATGAATGCTATAAAATAAACCATATATGCATTATATATTAATGATTGAATCGGCAATTTGTTTGCCTTGTTTAACTCTATCTGCCATTCCAATTCCATCAAGCAAATTACCACCTATATACAAACCAGCATATTTATTTTGAATTACTTTAACAGAAGCAAATCTTTCTTTACTTTCTTTTCCGTATTGCGGAATTGCCTTTGTATGCCTCGATAATTCAAAAAGATCAGGATTGAAATCTTCAAGACCCATTAATTCTTTAAACTCTCTTTCCACAAGGTCTTTAATTTCTTCATCTGTTAATTTGGTTAGTTCGGGTCTTCTAGCTCCACCTATAAATACTGAAATTAAAGCTCCCCCTTTAGGTGCCCTATCTTCAAATAGCGATGACATATACATCACGCCTAATATGTCGCGTTTTTCCTTATGAGGAATAAGACCTCCAAATCCATCGAGAGAAACTCCTTTCCATTTATTAAAGCCAATAGCTACTTCAACAACAGGAGCATAAAATACATTCTGTGTATCGTTAAGTAGATCTTTTTCAATGAAAGGTAAAATATTTTCAAGCTCAAAAGCTGGAATTGTTGTTATTACTTTATCTGAATTGAACTCAACCTTTTCTCCATCTTCATTTGTAAGAATAATTGAATATCCGTTTTCATTCTTATTAATACTAATTTGGCTAGCTCCCAGAATAAATTTATCCGATCCAATGCTATTGTAAATGGCTTGAGTCAACTTCGATAATCCTCCTTTAATTGTGAAAATTTTACGAGTTGCTTTTTTGTCTGCCTCAGGTTTTGGTTTGAATTTCTTTTTAATGGCACCCCCTATAAAGCTGCCATACTCTTGTTCTAAAGTGTATAATTTTGGAAGGGCATATTTTGGCACCAAGTACGATGGATCACCCGCATATACTCCTAAAATAAATGGATCTATTGCATAGTCGAGAAAGCTTTGACCCATTCTCCTCCGTACCAATTCTGCCAAGGTTTCATTTTCGTTTGTTCCTTTTTTTCTAAAAGGTTCACCCAGTATTCTGAATTTATCCATCAATGTAAATAGGGGAGTTGTCACTCCTTTCTTGAGTCCTGATGGTAGGGGTTGCCATTTTGCTTTATGAAGAATAAACCGTTTGGAAACATTATTATTTCCAAGCTCTATTTCACAATCAGGTTGCAAATCGTCGATTAGATTGGCTATTTCAATGCTTCCTAAAATTCCTGTATTGGGTCCTTTTTCGTATAAATAACCATTCTTTTCCTGAGTTTCAATAACTCCACCAGCACGAGAATTGGTGTCGATAACCAAAATCCTCTTCCCTGCTTTATTTAAATAAAAAGATGTTGTTAATCCGGTTAATCCGGCACCCAAAACAACAGCATCGTAATGGTTTGACATATTATATTGTTTTTGAATACATGTTTACATTTTCAGCTAAATTTGGGTCAAAAGTCATGGCAATATTTCTTACCACCATCATCCCATTTTCAGTCACGTTGAGTTTATTGTTTTCGTAATGCATTAAATTATCAGCAATAAACTCAGCAAACTTACTTTCTTCAAACTTGCATATTTTTTTAAGAGCTTCAACCGATAAATTAAATTCCAGTGCAAGATCTTTAAAATCTAAAATACCATTGCACATTATTTCATTTATCATTCGGCGAATGGCTTTTTCTTCAATGGAAAGTTCGTAACCTTTAATATTTGCAAAGCCTGTCTCGTTTATAAGTCGTATATATTCCGATGTGCTTTTAGCACTCTGAAAATAGGCGTCGTGTAATTGATTTATACCTGTTGAACCAAATGAATAAACCTGTCCGGTAGTTTCTTTGGTACAATAGCCTTGAAAATTTCGGTGTAATAACTTTTCATTTTTTGCAATGGCAAGCTCATCACTCATCAGGGCAAAATGATCCATTCCAATAGCCTCGTATCCTGCTTCAGTTATTTTACTATAACCCGATAACAGCATTTCTAATTTTTCTTCAGGACTTGGTAGACCATACTTTTCTAACTTCTTTTGAGCCGATTTTACCCAGGGTACATGGGCGTATGAAAATGTTACCAAACGATCGGGTCTTAATTTTAAGGCGCGTTCTATAGTTTTTAAGTAGCTTTCTTCTGTTTGCAACGGGAGGCCATAAATTAAATCAATATTTACGCCTTCAAATCCAGCTTCTCGTATATCAGCAATTATTTCTTCGATGGGGTAACGTGGAGCGGCTCTATTTACAACTTCAAGAACTTTCTCGTTAAAGTCTTGAACGCCAAGACTAATTCTATTAAATCCTACCGACCGTAGTTTATTGATGTAATCTTTTGAAATATAAGCAGGACTGCATTCCATTGCAATTTCTGCATTTGGGGCTAAAGTGAAAATATTTTTTAGTTTCAACATAACCTCTTCAATAAACTTAAATGCCACAGAATTTGGTGTGCCACCACCCCAATGAATTTGGGTAACTTTGCGATCTTTAGAAAGCAAAGCGCTAATGTTATCAATTTCTGTTAGCATGGCTTTAAAGTAAAGTTCAACCACACTCATTTTTAACATTTCATCGGTATTGCATCCACAAAAGTGACACAACTGTGGGCAAAATGGAACATGAAAATACAACGAAATATTTTCTGGTTTTTCCTTATTCGATTTAATCAATACCGATTTAAAATTTTCAACAGAAGTTTTTTCGGTAAAGAAATTAGCAGGTGGATAACTCGTATATCGAGGTCCAGGACGATTGTATTTTAAGAGCAGTTCTTTTAGCATATTGTTAGCGTTTCCAGTTTGCATTTTTAACCCAATTCGTTAAAAATTGAGCATTTTCATAGGGTATACCTGGCATAAAACCATGTCCTAAATTAAAAATCCAATCTTTGTTTTCTGCACCAAACTGAATGTATTTTTCTAAGGTTTTTTCTATAACATCTTGTCCGGCATATAGCAATCTGGGATCAAGATTTCCCTGCAATCCAATTTCCGGATGTACAATCTTTCTGGCTTCAGTAATTTCAATTTGCCAATCGATACTTACAAAGTCGCAATCTTCGGGTGTTAAATACTTTAATCCGGTACTTAATCCTTTTGGAAAAAATATGAATGGTACTTTTCTTGCTCTTGCTGCTGCAGCCATTTTCTTTACCGATGGCATAAATAATTCGTTATATAAATCGGTAGGAATTAAGCCAGCATGTGTTTCAAAAAGTTGAAATACATCAATTTTATGATCAACCTGTTTATTCAAATATTCGATGGATAATTCAGTTAATGCATCAATGATTTTCTTCGCTTCCTTTTTGTTGCTGTATATAAAATTAATCGCATCAGGAAATGCATGATTGGTGCTTAAGCCTTGAATCATATAGCAAAGAACAGTAAGCGGGCCACCACAAAAACCTATAAGTGGTATATCGTCCGGGCGTTTTTCAATAATGGCATCAATGGCCTTATAAATATAGTTCAGCTTATCAGGGTCAGGGTTTAAATTGGCCGATGGATTTGCAACATCTTTTAACGGTTTTGAAAAGATCGGGCCTTTCTCGGTAAAATCAAGTCCCATTCCCATTGCATAGGGAATAACCAAAATATCGGAAAATAAAATAGCTGCATCTACACCCAAATCATGAATGGGTAGTAAAGTTACATCGGCAGCTAGTTGAGGATCTTGCATCATTTCCCAGAACGAGTGCTTTTCTTTTAATTCTAAATATGATGGCAACACACGGCCTGCCTGACGCATAAACCAAACCGGGGGTCTGCTGTGAGCTTTGCCGTTTATTGTATCTAAAAATATTGAATTCATTTTTTTGTTTTAAAATTGTTTTAATGCAGCAAGATTTGCCTGAATTGTTTGATTTATCTCCTCATCGCTTTGTGCAAATGAGATGAAAGTACATTCAAATTGAGAAGGAGCAAGGTATATGCCACTTTCTAAAGCCATTTTGAAATATTTAGCATAGATCTTAGCATCTGATTTCATTGCTGTTTCATAGGAATCTACTTTAGCTTCATCAGTAAAAAACAATGTCATCATGGAACCTACTCTGTTAATTAAACCGTTTACTCCAGTTGCTTTTAGGTTGTTTTCAATTCCTTCAGCTAAAATCTTGGCTTTCCGTTCCAATTCAGGATAAATATCAGGATTGCTATTTAATTCAGTTAGCGTTGTATATCCAGCATGCATAGCCAATGGATTGCCAGAAAGTGTTCCTGCTTGGTAAACCGAACCTGTAGGTGCAAGGTTTTCCATTATTTCTTTGCGGCCACCGAAAGCTCCTACAGGTAATCCGCCACCAATAATTTTACCGAGAGTAGTTAAATCGGGCATTACACCATAATATTCCTGAGCCCCACCTTTTGCGATGCGGAAACCAGTTATTACTTCATCAAAAATGAGCAATGCGCCATATTTGTCGGCCAAATCACGCAAGCCTTTTAAAAATCCTTCTGCCGGAAGTACTACTCCCATGTTTCCCGCTACGGGCTCAACAATGATTGCGGCAACTTCATTTTCGTTTTGTTTAAATAAAGCCTCAACCGAAGCTAAATCGTTATATTTTGCAAGTAAAGTATCTTTTGCCGTACCCTTAGTTACACCAGGGCTATCGGGCAAGCCTAAAGTAATGGCACCCGAACCCGCTTTAATTAAAAAGCTATCGGCATGGCCATGGTAATGGCCTTCGAACTTTATTACTTTTTCGCGTTTGGTATAACCTCTTGCCAATCGTAATGCGCTCATGGTTGCCTCGGTACCAGAATTTACCATGCGTACAATATCAATTGAAGGCACCATTTGGGTTATAAGCTCAGCTACCTTGCTTTCAATTATAGTTGGTGCGCCATAGCTTGTTCCACGCTCTGCAGCGTCTTTAATAGCTTCTACAACTTTCGGAAATGCATGCCCTAAAATTAATGGTCCCCACGATGAAACGAAATCAATATATTCATTTCCATCAATGTCATAAATTTTTGATCCTTTACCATGACTGATATAAACAGGATTTAGATTTACGCTTTTAAACGCTCGAACCGGTGAATTTACGCCACCAGGTATATAATTACTCGCATTTTGAAATTCTGCTATTGATTTACTATTATTCATATTTTAAAGGTTTTGAAAATAATTTGATTCACGTTTTAATTGATATGATTATGTGCTTCTTTATTTATCTCCAGGCATTGCCTGGTTATAATTTGTCAATAATTTCTTGTGTGTGGTACGATAATATAATATCAGCTCCAGCTCGTTTTATTGATGTTAGAATCTCTTTTACTATTCTTTCCTCGTCAATCCAACCATTTGCCGCTGCCGCTTTAACCATTGAAAATTCGCCACTTACATTATAGGCAGCAATCGGAATGTTAAATTCATCTTTGGTTCTACGTATGATATCTAAATAACTTAGAGCGGGTTTAACCATTACAATATCAGCACCTTCATCAATATCTAGTTCGACTTCGCGCAGAGCTTCATTTGAATTAGCAGGATTCATTTGGTAAGTTGCCCTATTGCCAAATGTTGGAGCACTATCTGCGGCATCGCGGAATGGACCATAAAAAGCAGACGAATATTTTGCCGAATATGACATTATGGGCATGTTAACAAAACCGGCTTTATCTAATTCAGCACGCATATGTCCAACTCTACCATCCATCATATCGCTCGGAGCAACCATATCAACACCTACTCGGGCAAATGAAATAGCTTGTTTTGAAAGTGTTTCAAGCGTTAAGTCGTTATGTACATCGCCGTCAACAATTGTTCCACAATGCCCATGAGTTGTATATTCGCAGTTACAAATATCAGCAATTATAAACATATCGGGTAATGCCTTTTTTATAGCAATGGTAGCTCTTTGCACAATGGCATCGTCGTGGGTTGCTACAAGGCCATGCTCGTCTTTTGATTCTGGAAGACCAAATAACAAGATTGATTTTACACCTTTCTGATATAAAGCTTTACAATATTCCACCATTGAATCAACCGATAACTGATAATTGCCAGGCATGGATTTAATTTCATTTTTTACTCCGGTTCCTGGACAAGCAAAAAGAGGCATTACTAAATCTGCAGGGCGCAAAATGGTTTCTTCAACCATATTTCTTAGGGTTTCATTTTGGCGAAGTCTTCTTAATCGAGTTATAGGGAATGACATAGTGTGTAAATTTTAGTTTGTATTTTGTATATAATATTGTTCTAATTCATTTATCATTGTTTCAATGTTAGGAGCAGAGGGTGTTAGAACAGGTGAGGTTCCATAATCTATCAAGGCTTGCCTTGTAGTAATACCAATAGGTACACTTTTAATTTCTTGCAGATTTGTTTTATTTGAAACCGATTTTGCAAAACTTCTTACCGCAGACGGGCTTAAAAACAGCACCAAATCATACTCAAAATTATTTATCATCTCAGATAATTTGTGGTTTATTGAGTGAGCCTCAGAAGTATGATAAACTATAAGTTTATTAAACTTGTGTTTAGAGCCTATAACTTGTTCAATACTTTGCATAGCCAAGTTGCCAGTAGGGGCTAATATTTGCTGATCAGGTGTATCAATAAATTCTAATAACTCATTAGCAAATTCGGTTGAGTCTTTTCCGCTTCCAACAAAATGGGGTTCAATGTTGTGGTTTAATAATACACTTTTTGTTGCATTTCCAATAACAGCAAACTTAAATTTGTCTGGGTTAAATTGAAGTTGAAGTTTTTCAATCCAGTAAAAAAAATATTTGACCCCGTTAGTGCTCGAAAAAATAAGCCAATTAATGGCAGCTATATTTGCCAGTTGATTTTCAATATTCTGCTTTTGCTCAAAAGCTTCTCGTATTTTAATTAAGGGAAAATTGATTGCAGTTGCACCTTTAGAATTAAGCAGTATATTAATTTTATCTGCTTTTTCTTCGGCACAGGTGGTAATAATTATTTTCCCTTGCAAACCTGACATTCTAATTGGTATTGTAATTTCTAATTCGCTCTAATAATTTTACCGATCCATTAGCAATAAAATAATCGGCTAATTTTGAAGCGATTTTATCGGCATCCGCTAGTTTTCCAGTAATACTATTTTCCAGAATATTTGTGCCATCAACATAGGCCATAAAACCACTCATAGTAACATTTTCACCTTCAATTTCAGAAAAACAGCCTATTGGAATTTGGCAGCCTCCCTCAAGTTTACGGAGGAAGATGCGTTCTGCATTCGTTGTTTTAAAAGTTAGGTCGTGAGTAATAGCAGCAACAATTTCGTCAACATTGGCATCACCAATTTTAGTTTCCATTGCTATTGCCCCTTGCGATACAGCAGGCAAAATATCTTTAGTATTTAAAACTTCAGTAATATATTTGTCAAGTCCTATTCTTTGTAACCCAGTGGCAGCCATCATCATTGCATCGCAATATCCTTCCTCCATTTTTCGTAATCGGGTATTTACGTTACCACGAATATCTACAATATTAAATTCAGGATTTATTTTCAAAAGCTGCGCTTTTCTGCGTAAGCTTGATGTGGCAATTTTCATGTCAGGAGTTAAGTCCTTCAACGTAAGTCCTTTTATGCTGACTAATGCATCACGAACTTCGCCACGTGGAAGAACACCACCAATTTTTAAGCCTTCAGGTAATGTGGTTGGTAAATCTTTTAAGCTATGCACTGCCATGTCAATTTCTCCACGAAACATAACTTCTTCAAGTTCTTTCGTAAATAAGCCTTTATCGCCAATTTTTGAAAGCGCTACATCAAGTATTTTATCTCCTTTAGAGTGGATTATTACTATTTCTGCGCTTATTTCAGGAAATTTTCCCTCAATAGTAGCCTTAACCGTTTCTGCCTGATATAAGGCTAATTGACTCCCGCGTGTGCCAATTTTAATATTCTTTAATGCCATAATAATTTTTTGAATCTAATTTATATGAAAGTAGGGATTAACTGAGCTCAAAAAGCTCACTTAATAATTTCATATATTCTACTTTTCGACCATTATTGGTAACCTCTTTAAGGTTTTTAATAAGCAGTCGTGTATATTTTTCAGTTATATGATTTCCATAATGATCAATAAGAGCCGACGATCCGTTGGTTTTATTTATTTTTTTAAAACCCTCAAGTTCGTTTTCGTTTACTGAACTAAAATTTTCTTTAATTGTTGATATTAAAGGGCTTAAGTTACGTATAGACAACCAATCACTAAATTCGTTGATATATTCTTGAACAATACTTTCGGCTTGGGTAATAACTTTTTTCCTTTTCTCTTGATTTGCATTAACAATCTCTTGCAAATCATCAACATCATAAACAATGGCATTTTCAACTTTCGAAACATCAGGCGATACATTGCGGGGTACCGACAAGTCAATGAATAGTTGCTTTTTATTGTCGCGAACTTTGCTTACTGCCATAGCCATTTCTCCGGTAATTAAAGCCGATTTCGAATTTGTTGAAACAATCACAATATCGCTGTATTCTAATTCCGTTTCAAGTGATTGAATAGCGAATGATTGCATTCCATATTTCTTGGCTAAATGATTGGCCCTTTCAGGCGTTCTGTTGGTAATTGAAATGTTTTTACATCCTTTTTTGATAAGGCTTTTTAAGGTAAGTGAACCGGTTTCGCCAGCTCCAACTACCAAAATATTTCTTTTTTCTATGTCGTTAAAAACCGATAGGCATTTTTCAACACCTGCGTACGAAACTGAAAACGCACCCTTATTTATTTTTGTATGGGTACGAATCTTTTTATTAACTTCTAATGACTTTGTAAATAATCGGGTTAATTCTGTCGCCGACAAATCATTATCAATACTAATTTGGAAAGCATTCTTTACTTGTCCTACAATTTGATCTTCGCCTAAAATCATTGAGTTTGCTCCTGAAACCACATAAAACAAATGTTTAAAAGCATCGTCTTCCGATTTGAAGTAAAAATACTCACGAATATTCTCTTTTACTCCACAAAATTCTTTTAAGCTTTTTAGCATTATGCTATAAGTTCCAGACTCACAGCAATCGTTCATTTGAAAATAGAACTCAGATCGGTTACAAGTAGACAATACTACAAGTCCTTTAAAATTAGGTTTTTTAAGTAAGAGCTTGCCAAAATCTATAATATTTTGATCATTAAAAGAGAATTTCTCTCTTATTTCTAAGGGGGATGATTTATAGTTGATTCCTATTACTCCAATCATAATTTATGTTTTATTATTGGGCAATGTAGACACGAACTTTGTAGAAAATCTGTTATTTTAAATGATTCTTTATAAGATAACGTTTAATTTGAAATTTGATTAAAATCTATAGTGAAGTTATGTTGACTTTTTACATAAGAATATAAGATTGGAATAGAATAATAGGCACATATTTTTTTTACAATTTCTAAGCCTAAACCATTGCTATTCTTGTTTTTATTCCCTTTAATGAATCTTGTAAAAAGCTGTTCGTGAGGAAATTCTAAGGCCTTACCATTATTTGAAATGGTAAAAGCAGAGTTTTTTAATTTAATGGTAATATTTTTAGTTTTTTGACCATGAGCAAGGGCATTATTTAACAAATTTGTAATAAGAATATCTAATAAAACCGGGTTGATATGTATTTTTGTAGAATCAAGTTGAGAAGTTAATTTAAACTCCCCAGCCTCAAAGAGCATTTCAAAATTATTTAAATGTTTTTCAATTACATTTTTAAGGTTTAACTCTTGCGAATCTTCAAATTGATTATTTTCAATCTTAGTAATTAATAATAAAGATTGGTTTAGTTTTGATAACCTCTCGGAGGTATTTAAAATGGAGAATACCTGCTCCATATCATTTTCCGACAAATTTTCCGACTGTAGAAGCATCTCAGCTTTACCTCTAATAATAGCAAGTGGTGTTTGAATTTCGTGTGATGTGTTAGCAGTTAATTCTTTTAAACTTTGATAGTCGGTTTGAATTCGATCAACCATTTTTAATAATACCGAGTTAAGTTTATTAAACTCCTCAATTTCAGAATTTTCAAAAAATATTTTCTCATGGCTTTTTATATCGTGATTTGCTATGGTTTCTAAACTTGAGAAGAAATTTGACCATACATTCACAAAAATAAACCTATTCATAATGTAAATCATTATAATAAAAACCATTACCATTACAATTGATGAAATTGTAATTCGTTCAATTAACTTGTCGGATGATAGTAATGACTTGTGAATGGTAATTATTTGATTCCGGCTTTTTGATTGATAAGAAAATTTTAAGGCTCGATGCGGAATATAGATATTTTGAATAGTACTAAATAAAACCGTGTCAGAAAATGTTGGAGGTTGTGCTATATCAGGGTGGACTGCCTTTATTGATACCTCATCACTAAATTTAGTAATGTTGAACAAGGCTTCATCTTTTTTTATTTGACCAATCACGTTATGCATTTGACTTACTAACTCAGTGTCAATATGCTTTTTTATCATTCCCTTTGAGATGTAAAAAAACGCAATATTTCCAAACATAAATATGAAAATACTTACTGTAATTATGAGGAGTGTTGTTTTTGAAAGCAATCTCATTCAATATAAAATTTATATCCAACACCATAAACTGTTTTAATATAGTCGGTACAACCTGCTTGAATTAGTTTTTTTCTTAAGTTTTTTATATGAAGATATACAAAGTCTAAGGATCCCAGCGCATCGACAAACTCACCGACCAAATGTTCGGCTATGGATGTTTTCGAAATAACCTGATTTTTATTTGTAAGTAAATAAAACAGTAAATCATATTCACTTTTAGTTAAATCGATTGCTTCGTTTTTAATTTTCACTTCTCGCGATTGCGAATCAATCGATATTTCATTCAATTGAAATATGGTGTTTCCCTCGAATTTCAACCTGCGCATTAATGAATGTATTCTTGCATTAAGTTCCGAAAAATGAAAAGGTTTAATCAAATAATCATCAGCACCAATATTCAATCCAGATATTCTGTCATCGATTGAATCGCGAGCCGAAATTATAATAACACCAGCCTTGCTGTCTTTTGATTTTATAGTTTTTATCAATTCTAAACCACTTCCATCTGGTAAACCAACATCAACAATAAAACAATCATAATCGTACAGCTCAGTTAATTCAGAGGCTTTGTATAAATCATGAGCCACATCGCAGTTTATCTTTTCGTTTTTTTTAAGATAATCACTGATTGATTGTGCTAACTCCAATTCATCTTCTACCAACAAAATCTTCATAATATAACGAAATCTAAATTTTTTAATTTAATTACAATGCCGGTTGTAAATTTTGCAAAGGCCAAATTAACTATTTTTACTATACAAGACAGAAATATTAGGGGAAGTATTTTTTATGACTTAAAATATTAGAATAAACAAATGTAATATTATTAGGCATTTTGTACTATTTATTAATCTCCGTGGTGTTTTTAAAGCTGAAACGTAAAACATTTTATGGAAAATCTGCATGGTTTCTCAATGCATCCCTTGATGCTCTATCGACCAAAGTAAATATATTGTCAATAGTACCTTTTGTTTTTGTTTGTTTGTGACCTTTCACTTTAATAACGTTAAAGTGTAATTGGTCGTATAATTGGAAGAAAGCCTTGTAAAGTTTGGCATTTTCAATTTGGTCATTCTTTTTAGATCTATAGTTTTTAGCTTCCAAACGAACACGTCTTTCAAGCAAGCCAACTAAATTTTGCGAGTCGGTGTAAATTGTAATAAGACGATCTGCAAGTTCTACATCATTAAGTGCCCAAAGCATGGTTTGTAATTCCAGTTTGGTTGATGAAGTGTTAACAAATTGTTTTGTTTGAACTTTCTTTTTTAGCTCATCGATAGGTTGTGTTATATCATCTATTATAAGAATGGCACCAAAGCCAACTTTTAGTTGTGGGTTAACACTGCCATCGGTAAAAAGTGAAATGTTATTTGAAAGAGTATTATTCATTGTACCAACAAAGATAGAATTGGATTTGTGTAAAAGATGCTTGTTGGTAATAAAAAACAATATATTTGCAAAATTCAGAGGTTTATTAATTATGAAAGAGAAGAATAGAATTGGTACTCGCAGAATTGTAACCGGTCATTCAGAGAAGGGTAAAGCTATTATTGTTAGCGATGAAATTGTTGATGGTTTAAAACTGGAATCAAAACCAGGGCGGGTTTTTACTCAATTATGGGGCGCCAACTCAATCCCGCAACATCCTGATAATGGTATAATGGAGCAAAATTTATCGTGGTTTCCTCCATCTGGTGGCTTTCGATTTTTTATGTGGGTGATTCCTCCAAAAGGTACTGAAACGCCATTAACGATAAATGAGAATGAGGCTAAAAAGGAAATAGAAGAAAAATTACCGGGATTTCAGCAATATTTTGAGTCTGACAATCCGGGAATGCACACAACAGACACCGTTGATTTTGCATATTTAATTTCGGGTACAGCAGTTCTTGAACTTGATGATGGTGTTGAGGTTGAAATTGTGGCTGGCGATACCGTTGTACAAAACGGAACACGTCATCGTTGGAATAACAGAAGTTTAATTCCTGCAGTTTTTGTGTCGGGTTCGGTGGGTTCTGAGCGTAAATAGTGAAGCCATAAATAAGTAGTAATAAACTATATACGCATTACATTCTCTTACCGTAAGTTGACCATCGTTACAATTTTCCCTTTATCTCCCTCACGTCACCCTTTAACTCATTCAACGAATACATTATGTCATTATACTCTGGAGTTGATTCGGGCAAGTCAAAATTTAAAAACAGCGAGAATTTCCAAATCTCACGCACATCGCTAATGGGAATAGTATAGGGCTTATATTGTCTGTTCAATGATTTCAGAGTCAGTTCGCCTTTTTTATTGTCCATATGTTCAATAATTTTAAATACGATGCCTTCCTCCATAGTTAACACAATGTAGGCCTTGCCCGAAACTATATCGTAAAAATTCTGAATATACTCACCTACTATAATGGCCCCTTCAGGTATGGGAAGCATGGAGTCGCCCTCAATAGGAAAGGCACGGTACTTCTTGTTTTTTGAAAGAAAAGGCAATTGAAAAACCGAGAGTTTTGCAATGTATTCAGGGTCGGCATAGCTGTTGGTGTAACCCGCTTTGGCTTTTTCCGAAACCAGCTCAATAGTATCTTCATTATCGGGTGTTACCGATGCAGCTAAAACCCGAAGTTTTGTTCCTCGAATAAAAACATCGGCCCCATTTTCAAGTGTGTAAAGTTGACTCTCAGAAAGCTGTGCAACATCTATATTAATAAGCGTATCAATAGCAAAATTATAATACTTTGAAAAAGCCTGTAGCTGCTCAATTGAAGGCTTGCTAATGCGGTTTTCCAACGAATTTATTGTAGTGCGTTTCAACTGCAAAGCAAAGGCTAAATCTTCCTGAGTACGCATCCTTCTCTTTCTTAGCAACTTAATATTTGGACTAAAAAAATTCATCAAAATCCTTCTTTTTTATTTTCAAAGATACAAAATAATGATTAAATTATTATCACAAAAATGATAAAAATATTATCAAAACGATTTTATGATTTGAGAGATGAGAAAGTATTACAAACAAGGAGATAAGTTTTTAAGTCTGTAGGGGTAAAATTTATTAGCCCCGACTTTCAAGTCGGGGAATAGTGCGTAGCACTAAAAGCGGTGCAGATAGAAAAGTAAATTGAAATTGTGTTGTTTCATGCACCGCAATTTGAAATCATCATTCAAAACGTTTGTCTCATTACTCACATCCTAGAATCTAACGACTAAGAAAATGAAACGAAGTATTGTGCATTTTGATTTAGATACATTTTTTGTATCAGTGGAGCGGCTGTTAAATTCCAGCCTGATAGGGAAGCCTATTATTATAGGCGGTACTTCTGACAGAGGGGTGGTGTCGAGTTGTAGTTACGAGGCGCGAAAATTTGGGGTATCGTCGGCCATGCCCATGAAAATGGCTAATTATTTGTGTCCCGAGGCTATTGTTGTGCGTGGCGACATGGATCAGTACACAAAATATTCCGATATGGTAAGTGATGTAATTGCCGAAAGTGCTCCGCTTTACGAAAAAGCGTCCATTGATGAGCATTATCTGGATATTACGGGTATGGATCGCTTTTTTGGCTGCTATAAGTGGAGCAAGGAGTTGCGCGAACAAATAATTAGTGAGACGGGCTTACCCATTTCTTTTGGATTATCGGTAAATAAAACAGTATCGAAAATTGCTACGGGCGAGGCAAAACCCAATGGAGCTATTGAGGTTGATAACACCCATGTAAAACCATTCTTGCATCCGTTATCCATAAAAAAAATGCCGGGTATTGGCGATAAAACCTATCGATCGTTACGTACCATGGGTGTTGATACCATTGGTACTTTAAGCACTATTCCGCTTGAGGTAATGATGCGGGTAATGGGTAAGAATGGAAACGAAATTTGGAAAAAATCCAACGGTATTGATCTTACTCTGGTAAAACCTTACTCAAAACGAAAATCGATGAGTACCGAGCGCACTTTCGATAAAGATGTTATTGATATGCAGCAATTGAATCGCTTGCTTATTTCAATGGTTGAAAAACTGGGATACGATTTAAGAAACAAACAGCGACTGACTTCGTGTGTAACTGTAAAAATAAGGTATTCAAATTTTGACACTCATACGCAGCAAAAGCGTATTTCGTATACCAGCTTCGACCATCATATTATTGAGGTAGTGCAAGAACTTTTTAAAAAAGTGTACACTAGGCGAATGCGCTTGCGATTAATCGGAGTAAAATTCAGTCATCTAATTCAGGGCACTCAACAACTCGATTTGTTTGATAATACGCCCCAAATGGTTGATTTGTATCAAGCTTGTGATCGTATGCGGAACAGGTATGGGTATGATGCGGTAAGAAGATCAATAGCAATGTAATGGCGGGCCGGCATCCTGCCGGTAATACTGAATATTTACCGCCTGGAAGGCGGCGGTACAACTCTAGTTCACTCTAAGTAATTTAAAATCAAATTTTTAATGTTTATTAATTGCCACACATATTACAGCCTGCGCTACGGAACCCTCTCGGTTGAGGAACTCGTTACGCAAGCTAAACAACTCCATATAAAAAACCTTGTTTTAACTGATATTAACAGTTCGCAGGGCATTATGGATTTTATTAAAGAGTGTAATGAGAATGATATTCAACCCATTGCGGGTATTGAATTTAGGCGCGATAATCTGCTGCTGTTTATAGGGATAGCCAAGAATAATCAAGGTTTTTCCGAGCTCAATAGGTTTTTAACGCATCATAACCTAAATAAAATTCCTTTGCCCAATGTAGCCCCAAAGTTCAGAAATGTGTTTGTGGTTTATCCATACGTAAAGGGGAACCCGCAGCAATTAGAGAATAACGAATTTATTGGAATTCGGCCCTTTGATATTTCACAATTAATTACCTCGGAGTTTAAAAACGATCAAAGTAAATTGGTGGTGCATTATCCCATTACTTTAAAATCGTTGGCCGATTACGAAGTGCACCAATGCCTGCGTGCCGTAGATGAAAACGTGTTGATTTCACAACTTGCTAACAAACAAATGGCATTGCCCGATGAACGTTTTATTGATACCGAAGCTTTGGAGAGCCTTTACCATTTTTATCCTCAGGTTATTAGGAATACTAAAAACTTGTTGCAGCAGTGTAAAGTTGGATTCAATTTTAAGGAACCTAAAAATAAAAAGAGATATACAGAAAGCCGGCAAAACGATATTGCCTTATTGCAGAAGTTAGCCACCGAAGGAATGATTTATCGTTACGGGCGAGAGAACCGTGTAGCTCGAGAACGTTTGGCGCACGAGCTAAAAGTAATTGATGATTTGGGCTTCTCGTCTTACTTTTTAATTGCATGGGATATTATAAATTTTACCCTGGGCAAGGGTATTTATCATGTGGGGCGGGGTAGTGGAGCCAATAGTATTGTAGCTTATTGCTTAAAAATTACCGATGTCGACCCCATTGAGCTCGACCTGTATTTTGAACGATTTTTGAATCCCAAGCGTACTAGTCCACCCGATTTTGACATTGATTTTTCGTGGAAAGACCGCGATATGGTGCACAACTATATATTTGAACGTTTTGGTTACGAACATGTGGCTTTGTTGGGAGCTACTGTAACCTTTAAAGACCGTGCCATTCTTCGCGAATTAGGTAAGGTATACGGATTGCCCAAAGGTGAGATTGATGAGTTGGTAGCCAATCCGCATAAGGTGGTCGATGGAGATTCCATTTTAAATCAGCTACTAAATATTGGCAAACGCATTATCGACTTTCCCAATATACGCTCTATTCATGCAGGCGGTGTAATTATATCGGAGCGCCCATTAACCGATTATGTGGCACTTGATATGCCACCCAAAGGATTCCCCACAATACAGTGGGACATGTATGTGGCCGAAATGATTGGATTTGAGAAGCTGGATATATTAAGTCAAAGGGGCATTGGCCATATTCAGGAGTGTGCCGAAATTGTACAGCAAAATAGAGGTGAAATTGTTGATGTGCATCGTGTTGAGGAGTTTAAAAAAGACCGTAAAGTAAATAATCGCCTGCATAATGGTGATGCCATTGGGTGTTTTTACATTGAGTCGCCAGCCATGCGGGGTTTATTGAAAAAGCTAAAGTGCAACGATTATTTACGTCTTGTAGCTGCCAGTTCCATTATTCGCCCGGGGGTGGCGAAATCGGGTATGATGAAAGAATATATTAAACGCTTTCATGATCCCAAAGGGTTTAAATATTTGCACGAAATATTTAAACAGCAACTGGGCGAAACCTATGGTGTAATGGTGTATCAGGAAGATGTGATTAAAATATGTCATCATTTTGCGGGGCTCGATTTAAGTGATGCCGATATTTTACGTCGCGCCATGAGCGGCAAGTATAGGTCAAAGAAAGAATTTCAACGCATTCAAGATACTTTTTTTGGTAACTGCAAACAACGCGGTTACCCCGATACCCTTACCGATGAAGTCTGGCGGCAGATTTCGTCGTTTGCCGGTTATGCTTTTTCGAAGGCACACTCGGCATCGTATGCGGTGGAGAGTTATCAGAGTTTGTACCTAAAAACCTACTATCCGCTTGAATTTATGGTAGCGGTAATCAATAATTTCGGAGGTTTTTATAGTACTTGGTTGTATGTAAACGAGGCTCGTGTATTGGGAGCTCGAATTAAGTTACCTTGTGTAAACCAAGGATTCTATATGACAAGTATTTGCGGAAAGGATATTTACTTGGGCTTTATTCATGTAAAAAGTTTGGAAAATAAATTAGCTCAGCAAATAATTACTGAGCGTGAAAAAAATGGAGAATATGCCGATTTTATTGATTTTGCAGAACGGGTAAAAGTAGGAATTGAGCAGTTTAAAATTTTGATAAGGGTTGGAGCCTTGCGTTTTACTGGAAAATCGAAAAGTGTGCTGTTGTGGGAGGCTCATTTGTATTTTAACAAAAACGATGTGCAAGCGGTGAGCAAACAACTGTTTCCGCAGCCCCACAAAAAGTTTGAGCTACCCAAGCTTTCGCAAACCCAATTGGAAGATGCTTACGATGAATATGAATTATTGGGTTTTCCGGTAAGCGTTTCTCGAATTGATTTGTTGGAAACCGAGTATCGTGGGAACACCTATGCGGCCAATTTGAATAATAAGGTAGGCCAACGTGTACGTATGGTTGGTGATTTGGTAACCATAAAAAATGTACATACTGTAAGCCGGCAGTGGATGCATTTTGGCTGTTTTTTAGATATGTATGGACAGTTTTTCGATACGGTGAATTTTCCCTCTACCATTGTTAAATATCCCTTTACCGGCTATGGGGTTTATTTGTTAGAAGGTAGAGTAGTTATGGAATTTGGATTTCCAAGCATTGAGATAGAAAAGATGGCTCGCCTTCCTTTTAAACCCGACCCTCGTTTTACTGAAGCCCGCATTTTTGGCAAGGGTAAAAAAATGGGACGTTTTGCAAGTGGGTAATATTGATTTCTCGCAGATTATCGCAAATTTTTACGCAGAGTTTCGCTGAAAATTAATCAACTTCTGCGTAAAATTAGCGATATTGATCTACGAAACTCGGTAATAAAAAAACAAACAACTATGAATGAAAATGATATTTCATACGACATAAGAGGAGCAGCTTTTAAAGTAAATAGTGAACTTGGGCCAGGATTACTTGAAAGTGTATATGAAACAGCTTTGACTTTTGAATTAGAAGAAATAGGATACGATGTTAAGAGACAAGTAGCTATTCCTATGAATTACAAAAAGATTGAATTTGAAGTAGGATTTCGTTTGGATATTATAGTAAACAATTTGGTAATAGTAGAAGTTAAATCAGTTGAAAATTTATTGGATGTACACCACAAACAACTGCTAACTTATTTAAAACTGACTAACAAAAAGCTAGGATTGCTAATCAATTTTAATTCGTCTAGTTTAAAACAGTCAATAACCAGAATTGTTAATGGTTTATAGTCTTTAAAAAAGGAAATAAGGTATTGCAGGTTAACCTGAATTTATATGAAGAGTGTACAAAATTTGAATAATTTTGGTGTAAATCAGCGATAACAATCTGCGAAACTCAGCGAGAAAATAAAAATCAAACAATATGTGTTACTGGGTAGGAACAAGAAAAATAAGAGAGGTATTGCTACAGCAATTGCAAAAAAATCCACAAGATGAAATACCACAACTCTTTTACAAAACCTTTATTGATCCTCCAAAGCCTGAAAATGGTTTGGAATTAATGGAACACCCGGTAGCTGTTGGAAAAGCAAAGCCAGTAATAACCACGTTAGCAAAATACAAGGGTGAATATAAATTTACCAATAGAGCATGGACCCTAAACTGGAATTTTTGGGATAGTAAAACAAAGCAAGAAAAAGCAGGGCGTCCATTATTAAACTCACGGAGTGAAAACGTATTCTGGCAGCACAAAGATCTGATTTATTCCAAACGCTGCATTATTCCTGTCGATGGGTATTGGGAATTCTTTCATTTCAAGGGTCAAACCTATCCGTATTTTATTTATCCGGAACATGGAGGTCTGTTTTATTTAGGTGGAATTTGGAATGAATATGTAGATAAAACCACCGGTGAAGTAATAGAAGGATTTTCGATAATTACCACCCCACCAAATGCCCTTACCTCAAAACTGCATAATAACCCTAAAGCACATGATGGCTCTCGAATGCTTTTAATCGTTGACGAAAATCAAATCCATAAATTTCTTGATGAGTCCTTGAGTAAAACTGAAATTAGTAAGCAATTTTTTAAGCCATATGCCGCAGAAAAGATGAAATATCATTCAACAATTCGGTTTTTAAAAAAGGAATTCGCTGATTATGTAAATTCAGGAAAGGTTCAAGAGTCTTTTGAATACCCTGAATTAGTTGCTTAACTCTTATTAAACTTCCCAAATAAGCGCTATGCTGCACAATGAGCGGAGTAGAAGAGCGGAGCCTAAAAAAAACCACAATACATTTACTTTTCAAGCAGTTATTCTTATTTTTACCACAAATTCACAAAAAACAGATATGAACGTATTAATCCTAGGATCGGGCGGCAGAGAGCATACATTGGCATGGAAGATTGCACAAAGTAAAAAACTTACAAAATTATATATAGCTCCGGGCAATGCCGGAACACGTGAAGTGGGCGAGAATATTGATGTTTCACCTACCGATTTTCCGGCTTTGAAGCAAAAAGCCTTAGAGTTAAATATTGATTTGGTAGTTGTTGGACCTGAAGATCCATTAGTAAAAGGAGTCCGCGATTTTTTTGTGAATGATGCGGAGTTAAAAAACATACCTGTTATTGGACCCGATAAAAGAGGTGCAGAACTTGAAGGTAGTAAAGAAGTTGCCAAAGAGTTTATGGCAAAGTACAATATACCTACTGCCGCTTATGGTAGCTTTACTTTAGATACTTATAATGAAGCTTGTACCTTTTTAGATACCATGAAAGCCCCTTATGTTTTAAAGGCCGATGGCTTGGCAGCGGGGAAAGGAGTTTTAATTATTAACGATTTGCAAGAAGCGAAAGACTCGTTAAAAGTTATGCTTGAAGGGCAATTCGGTGATGCATCTGCCAAAGTTGTAATTGAGGAATTTTTGGACGGTATTGAAGTTTCATACTTTGTGTTAACCGATGGCGATAATTATAAACTATTACCCGAAGCCAAAGACTACAAAAGAATTGGCGTAGGCGATACCGGTTTAAATACAGGTGGCATGGGTGCTATTTCACCAGTTCCATTTGCCGATAAGGTATTTACCCAAAAAGTGATTGATCGTATTGTTGAGCCTACCATTGAGGGGCTTAAAAAAGAAGGAATTGAATACCAAGGATTTATATTTATTGGACTAATAATGGTAAATAATGAACCTATGGTAATTGAATACAATGTGCGAATGGGTGATCCTGAAACCCAAGTGGTAATTCCAAGAATAGAGTCTGATTTTTTAGAACTTTTAGCAGCCATTCCTGAAAAGAAATTAAACGAGCAATCATTTACCATCAAAGATGAAACAGCAACTACGGTTGTATTGGTTTCTGGTGGATATCCTGAAGAATATGAAAAAGGTAAGATAATAACAGGAATTGAGAAGGTTACCGATAGTATTGTTTTTCATGCTGGAACCGGTGTAAATGGCAACGATGTTGTTACAAATGGTGGACGTGTAATTGCAGTTACATCTTTTGGTGCAAATAAAGAGGAAGCATTGAAAAAATCGTTTGACAGTGCAAATACCATTCAGTTCGATAAAAAATATTTCAGAAACGATATAGGATTTGATTTATAAATAAAGTTTATGCTGCTAAAATTATTCAAAAGTAATCATCCATCAGTAATTTTTTTAATCCCCATTTTGGGTATTATATTGTGGATACCAAGTTTATTTGAATTACCTATCACAAGAGAAGTAGCAGAAATTGGCAATACCACACTTGTTTATAAATGGGTATTGCAGTTGTTTAGTTTTCATCCCAAGGCTTCAGTAATTTTTGCCTTAATTTTAGTTATAGTTGAGTCGTATATATTAATAAGGTTGAATTTCAAATATATTTTTATTGAGAATAAAACCTACTTACCTTCCGTAATTTTTGTGGTTTTAACATCGGTAGTTTCATCTTACCAAATGCTACATCCACTTTTACTAGGGAATTTGTTTGTATTGCTTGCTCTTGATAAAGCATTTTTGTTTGAAAAATCAAAGCATCAATTTAAGCGATATTTTGAGAGTGGTTTCTTTTTAGGTTTAGGAGCCCTAATTTATCCAAATATTTATGTTTTTATTTTTGCTATTTGGTTGACCCTTATTTATTTGCGAACGTTTAACTGGCGCGAATGGTTTTCATCCGTGTTAGGTATAATAACACCATTTATTTTTTATTTATGTATTCTGTTCTTAACAAATAATTTTCAAGGTTTATTGGGTAAAATACATTCTATTATGACTTTATCAGCTCCTGACCTAGTCTTTACCAATTATTCAGTTGGAGCTTTTATTTTTCTTTCGTTCGTTATTATAATTTCAATATTTAATGGGGCTAGAGTAGTTGGATTAAAAAAGATAAGCACAAGGAAATATTTTGCTTTGTTTTTTTGGTTCGCAGCCTATGTTGTAGCATTATTTTATTTGCATCCATCGTTCGGATACGAACTTTCCATGGTTTTTGCTATTCCGGTTTCAATTATTTGTACTGGTTTTTTTACTGACATACGACGCAATTGGATAGGCGAAGTGATATTTACACTAACTTTAATTGCAGTATTCGTAATAATTTGGTTTCAATAAACCAATTTGCTATCTTAAACGTTACATTGACCAATTAAGCTAAATCATTACAATGGACAAGAAATCCAAGCATCCAATTATTGGACAAATTTCGGTGGATGTACTTTTCAATGAATCAATTGAACCTCAAGGTGTAATCTCGATTGATCGAAAAGAAAGCGATGTGTTTTTTTATGTTTCTGTATCCAATAAGTCATTTAATAAGATCGCTAATATTAAAGAAATTCATGATCCTATACCTGCCCATGAAATTTTTAGTTTTCTTGAAGGATTTAACTGCAAGCCACTAACTCAATTAGTCTTATCTGGAAATACCAAAGATCTTGAGTTTATTTATACTTCAAAGGACATAACTTACAAGCTTGCACTTAAGAAATATTCAAATAATTCCATTCTATTTACACTTCATAACATTACCAGTCTTCAATTAGTACGTGCAGAGTTAAATGAAAAAAAGCGACAATTAAAGGAATCGCAAGAAATTGCTAGTTTGGGCTATTGGGTTGAAAATCACAAATCGAAAAAACATTTTTGGTCCGATCAGATATTTAAAATTCTAAATATTGAATCCAACAGTATTAAACCTTCTTTTAATAGCTATTTAGAATTTGTATATGAGAAAGATCGTTCTAAAGTTGAAGAAGAGTTTAAGTCAGCATTAAAAAATAAATTGGGTTATGAAATTACACATAGGTTGAGGCTAAAAAATGGTACTATTAAGCATGTTATTCTTAGAAGTTATACGAATTATAGTCAGTCTGAGTTGCCACAACAGTCCATTGGTATAATTCAAGACATTACGACATCGGAAATTATAAAACACGAGCTTAAAAATAGTGAAGCAATATTCCGTTCGGTTTTCGATTTTGCTCCAATTGCAATTGTTCTTGTTAATGATCAATATAGTCCGGTGTTTTGTAATAATCAGTTTTCTGAATTAGTGGGGTATTCAATCGAGCAAATTTATAAACACGGGCTTAAAGATTTTACTCATGTTGATGATTATGAGAATAATTTATTGCAATATCAGCGTCTTTTTAAGGGAGAAGTAGACTCTTTTTCTTTAACCAAGCGTTACGTACGCAAATGTGGTAGAATATTGTGGGCTAAGGTTATTGTTTCTTCTATAAACGGTAGTAAAGGAAAAGGAAAAATGGCCATCGCCATGGTTCAAGATATTTCTGCAGAAAAGGAAGCAACTGAAGCCTTGGTAAAAAGTGAATATCAATACCGCACCTTAATTGATAATGCCAGTGATGGTATAGGACTTTTTGATTATGATTTTAAGCCTATTGTTTATAACGATATTCTTTACAAAATGTTAGGCTATTCGCATACAGAGTATTTAGAATTTGATCATAATAAATATGAGCTTTTTCATCCTGAAGATGTCTTAGCTGCACACGAAGCATTGACAAGTTTGAGGAATGGAGAACGTGCCCTCATTGAAAATAGAATGCGTAATAAGGACGGTACGTATAGTTTTTTTTCAATTAGTTATATTCCTGTAAAACATGAAGGGAAACCTGCAATTTTAATTTTTAGGCGCAACATTAGCAAACGAAAAATTGCGGAACAACAAAATGAAGAATATAGGTTGTTCCTTGAAACTCTGATGGACAATTTGCCGGTTTCATTGTTTGCAAAAACCACTCCCGATTTTAGATATCTCTACTGGAATAGTACTATAGAGCGTGTAACTGGCATTCCTGCTGAGGATGCTATTGGAAAAAACGATTACGAGTTGATGCAGTTTCGGCAGCTTGCCGATCAGTATTTTGATGAGGATCAAAAACTTTTGAAATCGAGAAGAAAATTAGAAAGTGAACACGAATTTACAAATTCAATTGGTGAGGTTAAGCAATTTAAAACCATTAAAACGTTACATCAATCAAATACAGGCAATCCTTTAATTCTTGGAATATCTGTTGATATCACTAAATTAAAAGAGGCTGAAAAGCTGGTGGAACAGTCTACTCAAATGCTTAAGCAAGCTCAAAAAATTGCTAAACTTGGTTACTGGGAGTATGATGTAAAAAAAGATCTGTTTTTTGACAATTTGGAAAATAGACAAATATTGGGAACAGAAACACTATCATATTTTATAAACTATAAACAATTTATTGAGCTGTTACATGAAAGTGATAGAGATAGGGTAAAGCAGGCCTTTAAAAAGTGTATAAATAATAAAACACCGGGCGAAGGTCTTATTAAGGTATTGGTTAGTAGTAAAATAAAGCACATTGCTATTAAATATACTCCCATTGAGGATGATAAGGGCAAGGTAATTAAGCTAAGAGGCACCTGTTTAGATATTACCAGAATTCGAAAATCGGAAATGGCTTTGCGCGAAAGTGAAAGCAGGTTAAAACAAGCCGAACATATTGCAAAAGTAGGTTATTGGGATTACGATTTTGTTAAAGAAAAAACCAAGTTTTCTGATGAAATATTGAACATTTTAGAGGTGTATGATCGAAATTCAAAGCTGGGATTAAATGAGTTTTTTGAAAGTGTTCATGATGATGATAGAATCAAAGTGACTTCTCAATTTCAGAAATCAAAAACATCAAATCAACCTTTCGATATCGTGTTTAAAATTGTCACGTATAATAATAACCTTAAGGTAATTAAAGCAATAGGCACCTTTGTTAAAAATCAAGACGGGGGCATAGCTCGATCCATTGGAACCATTCAAGATATAACAGATATTAAGAAGAATGAGATTGAGCTAGAAAAATCAGCCAAGCAACTAAAAGATATTCAAAGAGCCTCAAAAATAGGATTTATTGAACAGTTTGTAAATTCGCAACAAGTTAAGTTTTCAGAAACTTTAGTAAAAATACTTGAATTTGATGATAGCATTGAACTAAGAGACATTGATGATTATAATATATTAATTCATCCTCATGATAAGATGACGATTCTCAAAACAATTGAAAAGTCATTGAATAATAAACAATCGTACAATTTGCAGTATAGGTTAATCCTTAAGTCTGGCAGAACCATGTATGTAAACGAAATTTGTTCTATCGATATTAATAAACCCAAAGCAGTTATTACACGAATAATTCAAGATGTAACAGCATTAAAGGAGCAGAAAATAGTTTTAGATAAAGTTTCAGAAGCACAGGAAACAACATTACTTGGCAATTGGGAGTACAACTTGGCAACGAATCATTATAAGTTTAATAAAGGACTTAAGGATTTATACCATATTCAAAAGGCAGATGATGAAATAACCAATGCCGATTTCTTGCAGTTAATTCATGCCGATGATAGGCATGATGTGGAGAAAGCAATTTCAGATGCAGGCAAAGTTGTTGAAAGTTTTACATTAAATTACAGGATAAAGCTTGCTAATGGGCAAGAAAAATATGTGCAGAATTTCGGTAATTTTTATAAAAATGCTTTAGATGAGGAAGTAATATATGGAGTTGTGCGCGATGTTAGTGATTATAGAAATATACTAAATACATTAAATGATAAAACAGAGTTATTTAAAGCAATTACCGAAAATTCTCTTCTAGGTATTGTTATTTATCAGAATGGGCAACGCGTATTTGCAAATGATAAATGGGCCGAAATGGTTGGTGTTGATAAAGAGCAGTTAAATAGTGGATTGGAATTGAATCAGATTTTTAAATCAGAATCCACGGAATTAATTAATGTTTTATTTTCGCAATGGCATGAATTTAATCTAACTGAATATACGAATAAAATTACCTTGAAACCTTTAAATTCACCTGAATTCGTAATAGAAATATTTGCAAAACAGATACAATATTTAAATAAAGAAGCAATGCTAATAATTGCATTACCCAGCCAAAATAATTAACTAATCATTAAGTTGCAACCGCGTATATCGCTGTTGTCAAATCTACCTAGAATTGTGAATTTATTTTCTGCAAGTGTTTTTCCAATATCTTTAGTTTCAATAAAGCAGCACGAATTAATATTGGCTAAATCGATCACATTAATTCCGCCACTACAATTATAATTAAAAAACGAAAACGGATCGTAGGTGTCTCGTATAAGTATTTTCATCCAATTTGGCGTTTGAAAAATGCCTTCTCCTTTTGAATATGCCTGTGACAAAAGTTCTGTCATTCCATATTCTGAATGGATACTTTCAACATTAAAGCTCTTGCATAGAATTTTATGCAATTCTTCACGTATTAATTCTTTACGTCGACCTTTCATACCCCCTGTTTCCATTAGAATGGAATTTTTCAAATTAATGGGGTGTTGTTCTGCCAAATCAAGCAATGCATAGGTTACTCCAAGCAATAAAACCTTTTGGTTTGATTTATTTAAACGTTCAAGCTTTTTTGCAAGTTCTTCATAATTGTCTAGATAAAAACCGCTATCGGCATGATTGCTCATTGAAATCAACGTATTAGCCATGTAAACTAACGATGAACCTTCACGTTCTAAATACGATGGTAATAATGCCAATACGCAGTAGTTGGTTATATTACCATAAAAAGTGGAGAAGGCTGCCATAAAACTCTTTTCGTATATATTAATATCACTTACTTCGTGCTTGCTGGTTTGCATACCTGTTGTGCCACTACTGGTAAAGGTGTATTGGGGAGTTGAATTGTTCAATGTCACTCTGTGAGTTTTGAAGAACTCGATTGGTAGGAAAGGTATTTCCTGGTAGTTTTCAATTTCTTTTGGATACACGCCAAGCCTTTTGCAATAATCACCATAAATGCCAACATTATCATACTGATAATGAAAAGCTTCAATGGCTAAGGAATTAAACTGACTTGTTGTTTTTATTGATAGAATTTTGTTGGCCCAGTCTTTCATTCGCTGAAAGCATTTTTAATTTAGCGTTATTGATGATTTAATGGTGTTTATTCTATTTTTAATTTCGATTTTAACTCAGGCGGAATAGCATCTTTGTGAACTTGAATAGCGACAGTTTTAAGTTTTATATACGATTCACTCATATATAGCTTGCCCCCAAAGTCGTTACTATCATCGGCCCATGAATTTTTGGTTGTAAAATATTGAGTTCCGTTTTGATCAGTTGCAGTTCCAATTAAATGCATTAAATGATCATCAGTAGTATTAAATTTATCAAAAGCAACCTGACGTGTTTCTTGCGTTATTTTCTTCTCGGGGCGAGGAGTGGTAAAATCGTATAGTAATTTAGTTTTCTCATCTTCACTCAAAGCTTCCCATTTTAGTTGTTCATTCCCTTCCAAATCTTTCATTTCACTTTCGGGAACTATTGCTATACCTTTTTTATGAGAAAAACCTTTGTCGCTCACATCTCCATCCCAATTTACAGAATATCCATTGTTAAATGCATTATTTATTACAGCCATTAAATCGTCAATGGGAATATTATAATACATACCATGGGACCAATTATCGGGTATTTCTAAATCAACCTGAGTAAAAAAAGGATAAATGCTATAGGAGGTAAGTTCCACATAATTTTCAGGAATTATGCCAAGTTCAAAAGCAAACGATTCTGGAGTATATTCATTGTTATTGTAGATGAACTTTTCAGGTACTTTACCTAAGTAAATGTCTAAACCAGCATTAAAAACCTCAAGGCATTTTCCTGAAAATCCATTTTTGTTTTCCAAACCGCTGCTTAAAATACCTGATAAAACATCAACCATTTCACCATGCTTATGATAATTTATTCCGCAACACAGCCCACTGTATATTTGTTCCGGTACCATGCCGTGCTTTTTAATCGTATTCATTACATCATGGCCTTGGCCTCCCTCACTAAAATTGGCAAAACCATGGTATCGAATATATTTTTGGGCTTTATCAGGATAGGTATATCGAACAAAATACATTTCTGAAATATCCTGTGCTCCCTTACCTAATCTTATTATTTCCGATTCAATAAATGATGTAGTAGCAAAGCTCCAACATGTGCCTGAGCTAGCTTGGTCTTTAACCGAAGTTGTTGGTATTTCAATGTTTGTAGTAAAGAGATATTTGTTTTTATTTTTATCGTTTTTATTTTTAGCGTCACTAATATTAACACTAAGTAAAAAAGTAACCAATAAAGCAAAAAAGCCTTTTTTTAGAATTGTATAGTTCATATTCCCTGTTTTTATTGTACCGTTTTTTAAGTTTGCAATATATTGAATATTAAAACCTAAAAGTATTCGAATTGTTTTTACAGCAAGTCATTTATCTTTTCGGGAGGTTGAGCAAAAACACCTTTTGTATCTTTTATAACAATAGGGCGGTGAAGTAGCTTAGGGTTTTCGCTCAGAATTTTGTACCATTCTTCATTGCTTATTTCTTTACCTTTATAATTTTTCTTGTAAACATCTTCGTGTGTTCTTACTAAATCAAAGGGCTGCAATCCTGTTCTGTCAGCTAAATATTTAATATCAGTAGGTGATAATTCAAGTGTTAGATACTCGATTATTTCATGATCAATGCCATTATCAACAAGATATTTTAACCCTGCTCGGCTTTTTGAACATCTGGGGTTATGATAAATTTTTAGCATGATTATAAATTTTAATTAGCATTGTAATTTCCAACAAACGAAACTATGGCTGCAGCACAGCCAGAGTTAGCTTCGGCAAATGATATGGAAAGGTAGTAAACTTGAGTTTTAGTGCAAGAAAATTCAAAATAATCATAGGTAGTACCGTCAGCTGGATCGTAATTGTAACCATAAAAGTGGTTAAAATCGTAAAGCTTCAAAATTACTTGATCCTTACAATCTTTATCGGCTTTTATATTAAAGCGATAACTTGTTCCTTTGTTTAATAGTATTGCAAATTCTTTTGCAGGTGGTTTTTTCGGATTACCCTCTTCAAGTCTTACCCTAAAATCTTTTAAATAGGTAGCTTCACCAATTTCTTGTAGTACTACGTCTTTTAATGCCATACCACATTGAGCTTGTACCTTATTTGTACGAGCAACAAAACCAGTAATAACCACAAAAAGAATTAACTTTATTGCTAAAAATATGTTTCTATTTTCAATAATCATTTTTAATGAAAGGTCATTTAAAAATATGATGGAATTTATGAATAATCATTTTAAATACAAAAATTATTCCTTTCCAAAGCGCATAAGGTACGATTTTAAAAATTCATTAATTTCGCCATCAAGAACAGCTTGAACATTTGACGTTTCATGGTTTGTTCTAACATCTTTAACCATTTTATAAGGATGCATTACATAATTTCTAATTTGTGAACCCCACTCAATTTTTAACTTTGAACCTTCCACCTTAGCTTGTTCCTCATGTTTTTTGCGGAGTTCAAGTTCATAAAGTTGCGATTTTAAAAGGCGCATTGCATTTTCTTTATTCTGATGTTGCGATCTGCTTTCGGTATTTTCTATAATTATACCTGTTGGAGCATGGCGTAAGCGCACTCCTGTTTCTACTTTGTTTACGTTTTGACCACCCGCACCACCACTTCTAAAGGTGTCCCAGGTTATTTCGCTTGGATTAACGAGAATTTCAATCGTATCATCAATGGCAGGGGATATATAAACAGATGAAAATGTTGTTTGACGTTTACCTTGCGCATTAAATGGTGAAATACGAACCAATCTGTGTACTCCATTTTCACCCTTTAAAAAGCCGTATGCATAATCACCTGTAATTTCAAGAGTAACTGTTTTAACTCCGGCTTCGTCGCCAGCCAAATAGTTTAACTCTTTAACCTTGTAATTGTTCTTTTCGGCCCAACGAATATACATTCGCATAAGCATTTCTGTCCAATCAAGGCTTTCGGTACCTCCTGCACCTGAGTTTAGTTTTACAATGGCTCCAAATTTATCCTCTTCATTTCGAAGCATATTCTTCGACTCCAAATCTTCAATTAATTGTATAGTTAAAGTATATTGCTTTTCAACCTCAGCATCTTCGGCCTCTCCCATACTATTGAATTCAACTAAAACCTGCAAGTCATCGCATGCCAATTTAGTTTTATCATAACTTTTTATCCAAAATTTAATTTCGTTCGCTTTTTTTACCTGTTCTTCAGCTTTTTTAGGGTCTTCCCAAAAGGTGGGGTCTTGCGATTTTTGCTCCTCCTCTTCAAATTGCAGTCTTTTATTATCAATGTCAAAGGTGCCTCCTCAGCGAATCAAGGCGCTTTAAAACATCTTTGTTAAGTTCGTTATTAAACATTTTTCAAGTTATTTATTGATCTACAAAATTAGCATTCAAAACCATCAAATTCAAATACTAATTGAGTTTTAATAATTGAAATACTTTATCGGGCTCAAATCCTTTAGAAATTACATAACGCGCTACCTTTTGATTTTTCTCAAAATCGTCTTTCCCTTTAGCTGTTTGGCGTTTATTTTTAATTTCATTTTTTATGGTTTTTAAGTATAAATCATCATCAATCTGGGCTAGGTAAATGTTAATGATTTGGCTGTCAATGTGTTTTTGTTTTAAGTAATACCTAATTTTAATTTTCCCCCAGTGGTTAAACTTAAATTTATCGTTTATAAAAGCCGGCACGTATCTTTCGTGATCAATGAATTTTTCTAATACCAAGGTGTCAATTATTTTTTGCTGATCTTTTTTATCAATTTCCCATTTTTGTAGTTTGTTTTCAATATCAAAAATGCAATACTCACGCTGGCTACATATTTGCATGCATTTTTCAAGAGTCTTTTTAAGTTCCATTTTTAATAGTGCTATATATTTGCTTTAATCATACGGTCTTTCCCGTTAATATCTTTTTTTACTAAAATGTTTTTGTAACCTAGTTCCTCAAGCAATTGTCTGACATTTTCTCCCAAGGCTTCATTTATCTCAAAAAAGAGCATCCCATTTGCTTTTAAAAGGGATAATCCCAATTGAGCAATTTTATTATAAAATAGTAAGGGATTTCTATCTTCGACAAACAATGCAATATCTGGTTCAAAGTTGAGAACATTAGCTGCCATCAGACTTTTCTCACTCTTTCGAACGTAAGGTGGGTTGCTAAGCAAAATATCTAAATCATTAGGGAGCATTTTGGCCTCGGTATTTAAAATATTTTGATTTAAAAATACCACCTGTGCACCATTCAATTGGGCATTTTTATTAGCTACTTCAATGGCTTTTAAAGAAACATCCAAGCCGTATACTTTCGATTCAGTTATATTGTGCTTAATAGCTATAGGAATACAACCACTCCCTGTTCCAACATCTAATATTCGCGGTTTTTTTAGCGTACACGTTTTTAATATCCAGTCAACCAGTTCTTCAGTTTCTGGCCTTGGAATTAAAACAGCTGGATTTACCTTAAAACGAAGATTAAAAAATTCAGTTTCACCTAATATATACTCAATAGGTTCATTATTTGCTAGTCTTTCTACTATTTCAAATAGTTTAGTTTCTTGCTCAATTGATAGTTCAATTTCTTGTACTGATAAAGTCTGTATTTTTGTTAACCCAAGAGCATTTTCATAAATAAGAAACCGTAATTGCTGAATTTCAGAATTGGAATAAACTTTATTAAGCTTATTTTTGACCTTATTATTGAGTGCGATAATATTTGTGTGCATTAAAATATTGGCAAAGCCATTAATTTCGCTGATGAATTCACAGTTTAATTTCATTCGTTAAATTAATTCTGTGCATCAAAAGTATAAAAAAAGAAAGCCATGAGTGAAATAAATCAAGATGAATTATTTATGGAGCGTTGCTTGCAATTAGCAAAAAAAGGGCAAGATGCTGCTGCTCCGAACCCTATGGTTGGCTCTGTAATTGTTTGTAATGGCCAAATAATTGGTGAGGGATATCATCAGAAATGTGGTATGGCTCATGCCGAAGTAAATGCGATTAATTCTGTAGTAAGCAAAGAATTACTTGAAAAATCAACTATATATGTAAGTTTGGAACCCTGTGCACATCATGGAAAAACACCTCCATGTGCCGATTTAATCATTGGTAACAGAATACCAAATGTGATTATTGGTATGCAAGATCCGTTTGCTAAAGTAAATGGAGAAGGCATAAAAAAGCTTAAGCATGCGGGTTGTAATGTTAAGGTGGGTATTCTTGAAAATAAGTGCGCAGAATTAAACAGAGAATTTATTGTTTTTCATACTAAAAAGCGACCATATATAATATTAAAATGGGCCCAAACCCTCGATGGTTATATGGATAGAATTCGGGAATCTGGCGAGACTGGTGAGCCTAATTGGATAACAAATGAAGTGTGCCGTGCTTTGGTTCATAAATGGAGAACGGAGGTGCAATCCATTATGGTTGGAACCAATACGGCGATTATTGATAATCCTAAACTGAATGTGAGGTCATGGGTGGGTAAGGCTCCAATTCGTATTGTTATTGATAAACAATTGAAAATACCAAATTCTCATCATTTGCTTGATGGGTTGCAACCAACAATTGTATTAAATGAAAGAATATCTGAAATTAAAGGCCCAACGGAATATTTAAAATTTGATTTTGGCAAAGAATTTTTAAGAGATTTGAACCAATATCTATTTCAGCGCAGTATAACAAGCCTATTTATTGAGGGGGGACAGGAATTGTTAAATACTTTTATAAGTCAGAGTAATTGGGATGAGGCAAGGGTTTTTACTGGAAATAAATATTTTAATAAAGGGATTGCTGCTCCAAAGATAAAAGGCACGATGATAGTTAATGAAAAACTTCGCGACAATAATTTAGCTGTTTATAAAAATACATAAGAAATAGGTATTCAGTATTATATGGTTTTTAATAACAAATAAATACTTTTCTTGATAGAGAAATAATAATGTGTTAAATTTGGGGCGTTCAATAATTTTAGTCTATTATGAAAAATATTACATTAATCTTCAGTTTACTTTTTATATTTTTATTTTGCTCAGAGCTTAGTGCACAAATAATTCGTGGCAATGGAGCGGTTAGAAACGATATCCGAGATTTAACAGGATACAACGAGATCGTAGCTCAAGGCAAATTTACCCTCATTTTAACTCAAGGTGAGAAAGAAGGGGTACGCATTGAAACAGACGAAAATATTATTGAACTTTTTCAAACAAGAGTCGATAAAAAGAAATTATACATAACAATGCTTGCCAATATTAGAAAATCGGAAGGCCTTAATGTATTTGTATCTATTAAAGAACTTACCAGTTTAATATTGCTTGATGAAATAGTATTAAAGTCAGAGACTGTTATTCATTTTGATGAATTATCAATCTTTTCTGGAGGTATGAGTCAATTGAATATTGAATTATTTGCTGCCACATTAGATGTTGAACTTACCGATGGTACATATGCCTATTTAGAAGGATATACCGAGACTTTGATTGCTGAAATACATGACGAAACAGAGTTGAATGCCCTTGGTTTACAAACAGACTTTTGCAATATAAAATCAACCGGATTGACTGAAGTTATGATCGATGTTCAAAAAGAACTAAATTTACTAGTTACTGGAGGAAGTAATCTTTATTATAGTGGTGAGCCCGTTATTGGGCAACGAATTTTCTCAAGTAGCGGATTTATTGTAAAACGTAAGAGAAAAATACCGAATGAATAAACAGGTTCTATAATTCTATTGGTTAAGAACAATTGATATAGTTCTCAACCAAATCCTTGAATTTCTCTTCTTTATTATTTAAAAATGCAACTTCAATAGGTAGTGTGTAAATAGGCAGGTTTGCGAGTTTGTCTTTAAATCTACCTGTTTTAAAGCGTACTGCATCTTTTTCTGTACATAAAATTATTTTGTTTTTGGTCTGAACAGAAAGGTAAGTGTTGTATATTTTATTTATAGCAGCTAATTTAAAATTGTAGTGGTCAGGGAATGAAAGTTTTGTAATTTTGGCACCTGCTTTCTTAAGTTTTTTATAAATACCCTTAGGATTTGCAATGCCTGTAACAATAATTGTTTCTACACCTTTTAAATCTTTAATTGTTTTATACTTTGATGAACCTTTAAAAAGAGGTTTTAAACCATTGTATTTAAAAGTGGTAAAAAATAATGTTTGATATGGAAACAAATTTAACTCATTTCCTATTAGCCTGAAATCTATTGGATATAAATTCTCGGGACATTTGGTAAGAATAACAATGTTAGCTCTACTGCTATTGTGAGCTGGTTCTCTTAATTTACCAACGGGTAGCATTTCATCTTTGGTAATAAGTCTATTATGCTCAATCAGTAAAATGTTTAGTCCTGGGGTAATATGTCTGTGCTGGTAAGCGTCGTCTAAAAGTAAAACATCAGGTGTTTTATCTTCGGCAATAAGTTTCTCAACAGCATGCACCCTTTTTTCATCAACTATCACTAACGATTCTTGAAACTTTTGCTTTATTTGTAGAGGCTCATCACCAACTTCTTTAACAGTTGATTGCGTTTTTACTTCAATAAAGCCTTTTGTTTTTCGCTTATATCCTCGGCTAATTATTCCTAGGGTATATTTTTTGCCTAATAGATTTATCAGGTATTCAATATGAGGCGTTTTGCCAGTACCACCAATAGTTATGTTACCAACGTTTATTATGGGGATATCGAATTTTTTTGAAGGCAACCATTCCCAATCGAATAATTTATTGCGTGTTGATACAATAATTCGGTATAAAACTGAAAAGGGAAAGAGATACCAGTGCATTTATTTCGCGTTGATTTGCAATCAATGGGTTAAAGATAGTGGCAAATTAAGGAAATAAAAACATTTCGAACAGATTCTAACCTGAACTAGGCATAAATTTGGAAAAATATGCATAAAGGTCAGGATAGTCCCGACTTAAATGCAGTTAAACTTTTTTCAAAAGTTTTTACTAAATTTTAGTCGCTGTCGGAGACAGGGATTATTCGTGAATAATCCGGGCTAATAAGAATGGCTGTTTTTTTAATAAAAACAGCCATTCTGGTATAATATTATTTCAATTTGTTTAATTGCTCTGCATAAATATAGAGTACATGCTTTCAAATTTTTTGGCAATCTCTTCAGAAAGCTCTTTTTCTCCATTCTTTAATGCCAAATCGTTTAACCACTGTAAGGTAGCCATGGCTAATTGTTTTTCCTGCTCAGCGGCATTTTTTACTTTTGAATCTAATTTAATGTAGTATTCCATGTCAAACACCGACTGGTCAACCATTTGTCTTACAATCTCAACACCTTGTTCATTCATCTTAGCATCAAAAAATGCTTCAACAAAGTGTGTGTCAAAATATTCTAAAGGCATTTTTTCAATAGGTAATACTTCCAAGCCTCTTTGAATAACTTTTTGAGCTGAATCAATTTTACCTTCAGCAGCCAAAGCTTTTGCTAAACGGCCAAAGTTGTTGCGCACCTTTACAATACGTACAGTTCTTTTCGTATTCTCATTTAAATAAACCTTTGGTAGACCCATGTTACCCCACTTAAATTTATTCATCATGTTATCGTACAAAATATCGGTATCAATACGCCCAATGCTTTGGTAATCGAATTTAGTTTTTATAGGTACAAAACGACTTGCAAATCCTTCCATTTGGAAATAATCGCGTAAGTTTGTTTCGTTACCCGAACCAACTGAAACAAAATAGATAGGACGTTCCCAATCTGATGTAGCGAGTAAATCAAGTATCATCATATCGTTTTTCATAACGTAATTTGTACCGATACTCCATTTAATTTCATCCACAATTTGGTCTGCATCCTCAGGTTTAACAACACCTTTGCTAAGAACTTTATTTTTATCAACAGTAATTTTTAATTTCTTAGATGGGAAATAGTCAGTTTTATCATCCATTGATGTTTGAACACGTGTTCTCGCATCATCACTTCCTACAAAATCAATAACTTGCTTTAATTCAGTATAATCTTCCATGCGTTCATAAACCGGCACCTGATCTCTTGTGCCTTGTACATATTGATCTTTAGTCAGACTAAATGGTACAGGTTCCGAATCATAGTACTTCGATTTCATTTGGTCAATATACCAATCGGTAATTAAGTATGGCAAACAAATAACTCTTACATCAGTTCGTACACCCTCTACTTCCTGAACATACCATAATGGGAAAGTATCGTTATCGCCATTAGTGAATATTACAGCGTCTTTCTCGCACGAATTAAGATAGTTCGTTGCAAAGTCTCTGGCAATGTAACTGTCTGATCGATCATGATCGTCCCAGTTTTCAGCTGCCATAAGAGCAGGTATAAATAAGGTAGCAATGGTGGCTATTGCAGCAGCTGGAACTTGACCAGTGGCCTTGCTCAACCTGTCGTAAATTCCTAACACGCCAAGTCCAATCCAAATGGCAAATGCATAGAAGGATCCGGAATAGGCATAATCTCGTTCACGTGGCTGTATTGGGTACTGGTTCAAATATATGACAATGGCCAATCCGGTAAGTATGAAAAGGGCCATAACTATCCAAAAGTTCCGTTTATCTTTCGAAAGATGGAAGAACAGTCCAATTAATCCCAAAATAAAGGGTAACATATATAGCTCATTGTGAGCTCTGTTACCAGCATATTTTGAAGGGAGATTATCTTGAGGCCCAAGTCCTAAAACATTTTCATCAATAAATTCAATACCTGTTACCCAGTTCCCGTTTAATATTCCACCATGTCCTTGATAATCGTTCTGCCGCCCAGAGTAATTCCACATAAAATAGCGCAAGTACATATGCTTAATTTGGTAGTTGAATAAAAACTGAATGTTTTCACCAAACGTGGGCTTGTTAAAGGTTTGCATTTCGCCACGGTTGTTTTTTGCTTTTACTTTATGCCCTTTAATATTAGCCCATTTTTTGTATTCTCTTACATGATCAGGTTTTGAGCTATACATGCGTGGAAAAAACATGGTCAACTTACTGTTATAATTATAGGTAATTTTACGGCGTCCTTCTTCATATTTTTCAGCGCCTTTTCTCCATGTTTTTGCTCCCTTTTTATAAGGATCGTTTATATTTAGTGGTGTTTCATAGTATTGACCTGAAAACAATGGACGATCGCCATATTGTTCACGGTTAAGATAGCTTAATAGAGAGAATGCATCTTCCGGATCGTTTTGATCGATAGGAGGAGTTGCTCCTGAACGAATCATAATTATACCGTAGGACGAGTAACCGATCATCATTACTGAAAAAGCCAATATGACCGTATTTAATACCACCATTTTTTTGCGACGAGTATATAAAATTGCAAAGCCTAAGGCTGTAAAAATTGCGATTGTAAAGAATATTACACCCGAGTTAAACGGTAAGCCAAAGCCATTAACAAACATTAAATCGATTAAAAATGCGATTTTTACTACTCCGGGAACAACGCCCCACATGATGCTGCCTAAAATTACAAGAGAAATGCCAAGTGACCAAAATATTCCATTTCTTGTCACCTTATATTTTCTGAAATAGTATACTAAAACCATTGCTGGAATGGCAAGTAAATTTAGAAGGTGAACGCCAATTGATAATCCTACAATATATGCGATTAGAATAATCCAACGGTTGCTGTATTTTTCGTCTGCTACATTTTCCCATTTTAAAATAGCCCAAAAAACGAATGCTGTAATTAAGGATGATGTAGCATACACCTCACCTTCAACAGCCGAGAACCAAAAGGTGTCGGAAAATGTGTAGGCCAGAGCCCCAACAAGGCCACTGCCTAAAATTGCAATGGTTTGCCCTAATGATAGTTTTTTATCGCTTATTATTTTGCGAGCAAGGTGTGTTATGGTCCAAAATAAAAATAGAATGGTAAATGCACTAGCCAAGGCCGACATTATATTAGCCCACATGGCTACGTTTTCTACATTACCACCTGCAAAATTGGTAAAGAAATTTGTTAAAAGCATAAATACAGGTGCTCCTGGCGGGTGACCTACTTCAAGTTTGTATCCGGTAGCAATAAATTCACCACAGTCCCAAAAACTTGCTGTTGGTTCAATGGTGCTGATATAAACAAATGCTGAAATGGCAAACGCCAACCAACCAAATAACACATTGAGTTTTTGATATTTCATTTTATTTTTTTTTAGTTGAATAGAAATTGAACAGTATCCCTATTGCATTATATAATTAATGTAAAAATTTATTTATCGTATTTTATTATACTGTACAGGTCTTTTATTTTTATTAGTCCAATACCAAAAGCAAGTACAAAGCTCATAATTAACATAAAAGTTGCATTTATCATCCAGTTGTAAGGTAAATTTTTCGACATTAAACCAAAAAGAATAACTCCAGCTGCAAATATCAATAATAAAATTAAAAGTTTATAATTAATCCGGAATTTAAAAATTTTTATGGCAATAATAACCTGAACTAAAGCTGTAAATGTTTGCGTTGTTAAACTTGCTATGGCCGATCCAGTTGCCTGTAATTTTGGAATTAGTATAAAGTTTAAAATAATATTTACAGCTACTCCAAATACCGCCATAATATTTAAATGTTTCAAGCTGCCATTGGCTGTTAATAAAGTGCCAAATATGTAAGTGGTTGAAATGGAAATGAACCCAATCATTAAAATGGCAAATATTGTTGATGATGATTCAATATGTTGATGGTATAGAAGTTGCATTATTTCGTGACGGTAAAAAACGCACGATGTAGCAACTATAACAGCTGGTACAACAACTAAAATAAATGATAATTGAGTCAACTGCCCAATGGGTTCTTTTTGCTTAATCATTTTTGAAAACATAGGTAGCAAAAGACCAGCGAATAAAAGGGAGAACATTGAAGCAGCATCAAGTAATCTAAATGCTTGAGCATATATTCCAGCTTGTTCTGCACCAATTCGTTCCGGCAAAATCTCAATAAGCAATACGGCATCAAATCTATTATATGAAGCCATTAAAAGTGTTAGAATTGCAAAAGGGTAACTTTTCTTTATAATGGCAATAATAAACCCTTTATCGAAACGAAGTTTTATTCTACCGCTATTTAGGAGTACAAGTATAAATGCAATTGCGGCTGTTATAGAATAAGCAGCTGTTTGGGCAAATACAAACCATTTAATTTTAAATGGTGTTTGAGTTACATTACCCCATAATAGAACACCACAAATAGCTATCATTAAAACTCTATCGAGTACGGAAATTATACTATCGGTTTTAAAAAGATGTAATCCGGCAATGTTTGAACGTAAGTAGAGAATGAATGAAAGTAAAAATTGGTTAAAAACTAAAAAGGCCAATAGCTTTAAGTCGTCCAATTGATAATTACGCAGCCAGGCAATTCCAATAGATATTATGAAATATGCTACACCTAGCATAAGGCGAATAGCAATTATATTTGAAAAGTGTTTGTTTAGCAGCTTGCTGTTTTGTGAGATGTTTCGATTGTTGAAACTCGTTATTCCTAAATCGAGTAAAATATTTAGAATTAGTGAAAAGTTGAAAAGGGCGAAGTATAATCCATATTGTTCGGCCCCAACAGCATTTTGAACAGAACGGTCAATTCCTAAAATCCAAAAGGGCTTAATCAAAAGATTAAGAAGTAAAACTAAGGCTAAGTTTGTTACAAATTTGCGTTTCAAAAGAGTTCGTTTTGTTCTGAATGCCAAAAGTAATAATCTTTATGGTTGTATTGAACCGTTTATGCTGTTTTTTGCAGCAATAGAAAGTGAATTTTGTTTATTGGTAAGAAAATTTTAGGTATTAATTTTCACTATTAAGCAATACCTTATAAAAATTGTTATTTTTATTGGCAGCTTACTACAGTAATTTAATAGATTTTATGTTAGAGCCATTTTTAAAAGAAGGAGTTGTCGAAGTCGGATGCGACGAAGCTGGGCGAGGTTGTTTGGCAGGGCCTGTTTTTGCTGCAGCAGTAATTTTACCAAACGATTTTAAGCATAGTTGGTTAACCGATTCAAAATTATTATCGGAAAAAAAACGCGTTGAATTGCGAAGTTTTATTGAGGGAAACGCTTTGGCATATGAAGTGGCTTCTTATTCACCAAAGGAAATTGATGAAGTGAATATTTTAAATGCTTCAATTTACTCTATGCATAGAGCATTATTGGCACTAAAAATAAAACCAGAACACATAATAATTGATGGAAATAGGTTTAAACCTTTCAACGAAATAGCCTACCAAACCGTAATAAAAGGGGACGGTAAATATTTGTCAATTGCTGCAGCTTCAATTCTTGCCAAAACGTACCGAGATGATTATATGGAAAAAATTCATGAAGATTTTCCGATGTATAATTGGAAAAAGAACAAGGGATACCCTACAAAGGAACATAGACTGGCAATTAAAGAATTTGGTATTACAATATACCACCGTAAAAGTTTTAAGCTATTAGACGAACAGCTTAAACTCGACTTGTAAAAAGAAAGAGGCCTAACCTGAATAATTCATAAATTTTCTTAACATTGATTTAATATTCTGATTATCAATTTTTAAAGGAAATATGATTATATAAATATATATTAAGAAAATTTCTGGGTGCGTTTATTTTAATGCATTCCGCTATGGCGGAACAGGTACTGTTTTTCCGAATCAAGTTTTCCGAAATAAATTCGAAACTAGCTGGAACAGGCTGTTGCGATCCCGAAGGCTTTCGGGATGAAATATAAAGATATGTCTGCGGATTCCGACGCACCCGAAGTAAATTAGGGACAGGCTTTACAGCTACATCAAACTAAACGCATGAATTAATCAGTACTCCAACAAGCGAGCTTTTTTCTATTATAAAAATACATTAAGTTAGCAACGCTGTGCAGTGAAGGCCGGTTTTATTACT
>JAQICC010000434.1 GCA_027858735.1 Salinivirgaceae bacterium | reverse complement strand
GTAAGGTTTTCATACTTTTCGTTTCCCCGAAATAATCGGGGCAGGCTACTCAAAATGTGAAAACCAACAATTCCTAGGTCAGCCTGTCCCGTACCGGAGGTCGGGAGGGTTATACCTAGTGCGTGCAAGAAAACTCTGTCTCTGAAAAGAAAACTCCAAGAATGAGGCTTTCGCAGTATTGAAAATCAGGAGTCCCGAAATCTCGGGATGACTGATTAAAATGCAAGAGTAACGAAATTATTGGAGTTTTCTTACGGAGACTACCTAAGTAAAGCGCCTCTTCACTTTGTTCGAATCGCTCAACTTAGGTTATAAAATCAACCAGTAAATTGATAGTAAGAGCACTTTTTTTGTTTTCAGGCTTTCATTATTCAAATCTATAATTGTAAATTTGCATAAATTTCTTTCAAAAAAAACTATGCAACAAAAAACCTATACCATTAGCGACGACTACACTGTTTTTGAATCATTGTTCCCTATTCCCGAAATACTTCGCGATGAGCTACAATCGATTCAAAATAAATTATTTAATGAGAAAAACACCTCGGTATTAGATAAACTAGCCCGACTGCAAAAAAAACATCCAAACAACCCACATTTATTGTGCGACATTGCCACCTACTATGCAGTAAGACAAAACAACAATAAAGCCATTGAATTATACGAAAAGGTTATTGATAAACATGAGGGCTATACCTTTGCGTATATAAACATGGCTCAAACTTTTATTGATACAGATAAATTTGATGAGGTTTTCCGCATTTTAGGAGAAAATTTACAAATTGAAAAGCTGTTTCCAGACAGAAAAGAGTTTTATATTGAAGAAATAAAAGCATATTTAAACGTATGTATCCAGTTCTATTTGTTTCAAAGGAACTTGGAAAAAGCTAGCCTTACGGTTGATGAATTTGCAGCTATCGATCCTTATGACGAGCGAATAGAAGCATACAGACAGTTACTCTCTTTCTCGAAATTTGCTGCTGAAATTGAATATGGAAATGAGTCTTTTGACGATGCGTATGATGCTGAAGATATTGACACCCCTGAACTTCCCAAGTTTCAAGTTCCCCTTATCGAAGATTTGTTCGAGTTTGGCGGTGATATTCCTATGGAATTTTTTAACCTAGTTTTAAAACAAGATAGGCAATCGTTAATAGTTGATCTGCAGCTGGTACTCGATTATGCACATGAACATAGCGCATTTTTTATCGATAACATAAGGCACGAAGAAAGAAACACATTTGTACTACATACTTTTGTATTATTGGGAGAACTTAAGGCAAAAGAAAGCCTTGACAAGTGCATTGCTTTTTTTACGCTTGATGAAGTAATTCTTGATTACTGGTTGGGCGATCATAAAAGCGAAAACCTTTGGCAGATATTCTACCAGTTTGATATTGACTTATTTTTCTTGAAGGATTATGTTTTAAACAACTATAAGAAACATTCCTATTTCAGTTATATTGCTGATACCCTCCTATGCAATACATTTATATTAAAACCCGAAACAAAATTTCAGGTTACTGCCATCTATAAAGAGCTATTGGAATACATCGACTCGCTTAATCCAGACAACGATTTTATTGATGATGAGTTTAATGGTGCATTAATTACTTCCTGTATCGACCTTAATTTAAGAAACCTGTTGCCGATAATTGAAAAACTTTATAAAGAAGAAAAGGTAGAGGAATTGTGGTGTGGAGATATAGAAGATGTAAAATATGAGTTTAATTTTCCCAACGACCCTACTGTTCCTCAACTCCTTTCATCAACTGAAATATATTCGTATTTTGAAGACCAAGATGATATGTTTGACAGGTATGATGAAGGTGATTTTTATTATGACGATAAAATAAATGACTTTTGGGGGGATGAACCTGAAATGGATGATCCGTATCACGGTATGCCGCCATTTGAAAAAACTATGCAACCCAAAGTGAACAGAAATGACCCTTGCCCGTGTGGCAGTGGCAAAAAATTTAAAAAATGTTGTTTACAAAAAAACTTAGAAAATTAGAACCTAAGAAAAGCGTTTCGAGCGAAGCCGCGAAACGCTTTTCTTAGAATTAATCCTGCTATAGAATTTGTATTGTTTCACTGCATTTTATCTGTGCAACACTTACCGAAACTAAAACGTGAGCGAGAATCACTCAATTTGGCTTTTAACAACTCTAATATTCCTCTTTCCATCATTTCAGAGATAATTGGCTTAACCGTACAAGCTAATTTCATAATTCATTTAATCCGAAAAATTCATGAATTTCAGTCCATCACACATTCATAGAATGCACTTCGCTTTTCTATGAATAAAACGGGGTAAGATTAATTGCTGGGTATGCAAGCACTCATTGGGGGCTATATCACAAACCTTTGCAAAAAAATGCCTTAGTGTAAGATCTTGAATTACTGTCTTTTACAAGCTGTTCTCGCATTTTGTGCTTTTTATAACACATTTAACTCACTTATTGTGTTTTGTATTACACTTTACTTTGTTTGCGGTGTATTTTATTATGTATTTGTATTTTAAATAATACATTATGGAACAGCTCTACGCAAATTTCAACAAACGAATATCGTTAGCAAATACAACTTTTAGTAGGTGTTTGCTAACGATGATTGATTGGAACGACAAGATTATAGCCATTGATGGCATTGAAATGGGAACACTTCAGCGAATATCATTGTAGTTGTTTGAGTTTCTGTATTAATTGTTTTTACCAAAGCTATAACAAAGCAAATAGAAAAGAGATGTATTTTACTTTGTTTCGAAATAAAGCTAATTAGATTTTACTTTACTACATATAATTGTAGTATTTGATTTTACTTTGTTACAAATAATCATTATTTTTGACTTTACTTTGTTACAAACATATTAAATTCTACAACATTTGAAATTCAAAAGAACCATAGAGGATCAGTTAAGCAAGTGGAAAGCCAACGAACTACGAAAACCTTTAATTATAAGAGGTGCCCGACAAGTAGGCAAAACTACGCTGGTAAATAAATTTTCCAAATCATATAAATACAGCATATTTTTAAACCTCGAAAAAAGTATCGATATAAGCTATTTCCAACAATTCGATGATGTTAAAATTATTGCAGATAGCCTATTTTTAACCTATAGAATTCCATCGAACGAAATGAGCAACACCTTACTATTTATCGATGAAATACAAGAATCGCCCAAAGCAATTCAGTTGCTGCGATATTTTCACGAAGAACTCCCTCATTTGCATGTTATTGCAGCAGGTTCGTTATTAGAATTCGCCATGCGGAAAGTTAAAAGTTTTCCGGTTGGGAGGGTTGAGTATTTATACTTGTATCCTTTAAATTTCCAGGAATATTTAGAAGCCATAGGCCATACGCAAGCATTGGAGCAGCTTAATACCATACCGGTAAAATCATTTGCAAGCAATGTCTTACTCGATTTATTTAACAAATACGCTATAATTGGTGGCATGCCGGAAGTAATACATCAATTTATTTTAAAAGGAGGTATGGCCGATTTACCCCAAATATATAAAAGCATTTGGAGTACATACAAAAACGATGTGGAAAAATATGCCCATAACCAAACCAAGCGAAAAGTAATAAAACACATTATAAATACCGCTCAACTTTATGTTGATAAGCGCATAAAATTCGAAAACTTTGGCAATTCCAATTATCGCTCGCGCGAAGTTGGGGAAGCCATGCGTAATTTGGATGATGCCAAAATTATTCAACTTATTTACCCAACAACTCAGGTTGAAATTCCGGTTATACCTGATTTAAAGAAATCGCCACGATTGCAATTTTTAGATACCGGCCTATTAAACTTTACCATAGGCATACAAGCCGAAATGCTTGCATTAAAGGATTTAAACCCTGCCTACAAAGGTGCAATTATACCCCATTTAATTACACAGGAAATAATGTCACTAAATGTTTTAGTCCAACAGAAACCAAACTTCTGGGTACGAGAAAAAAAACAGTCAACTTCTGAGGTCGATTTAGTTTATTCATATCGTGACAAAGTAATCCCAATTGAAATAAAATCGGGCAAGGATGGATCGCTAAAGTCACTGCATCAGTTTGTTGAACAAGCTAACCATCCTTATGCTGTGCGCATTTATGGAGCCGGTTTCACTATTGAAAAAACCAAAACACCCACCGAAAAACCTTATATATTAATGAATCTACCCTATTTTCTAGGCACAAAAATTCCAGAGTACATAGCCTATTTTGTTGAAAATTTTAAATTGTAAAAACAAAATATACCAATCAAATCTCGAAAATAAAGCAAAAACTATAAAGCTTATTTTCTACAATTATTTTGCAGCCTTAGCTTTTTAAAACATTAGTTTACTATGTGTAAAGTGCACCTCTTAAGTAGGCGATAAAACCTAAAATATTTACACTTGCAAAAGTGCGAAAATGCTTATTTAGCTATTGATGGTATTGAAGCGGGCACGCAACAGCGAATACCTTTGTGGTTGTTTGGGTTTATGTATTAACTGTTTTCTTAATCACACCGACCAAAATCGAGATTGTATTGACAATTTTTAGATAATATTTGTCATTGTATTGACAATTATTTATCTTCTCAATAAGATGTTTTAATTCTTTTTTATCTCTTGCATAAGATATTTTATTACATTTGTAAAAAATTAATCATGGATAAAGTTATCTTAAAGAAGATAATAATTGAAAACAGGGAGTTTATTCAAAATCTCGAATTGACTGCCAGACATCAAAATACTGACATTGCAACAAACTATATATTTTGTGGTATCCGACGGTGTGGAAAAAGTTTTATGCAATTCCAGCGAATGAAGCAAATCATGGAGCAGTCCAGTGAGGTGGAATTCATTTATATTAATTTTGAAGATGAACGGTTCATAGAATTCAACTATCTGGAATTTGACTTGATATTGGAATGTGCTTTTGAACTTTATAAAAAGAAGCCTGTTCTTTTTTTTGATGAAATACAGAACATTGAGAATTGGGAAAAGTTTGCGCGACGCCTGGCCGATACCGGTTATTTGGTTTATATAACCGGAAGCAATGCAAAAATGTTAAGTAAAGAAATGGCGACTACCTTGGGTGGAAGGTATCTGATTGAAGAGGTTTATCCCCTATCATTTATCGAATACTTAATTTTTAAATCTATTAAACCAGAAATAAATTTTGAATATTCGAATCAGCGATTCGAAATTAAAAGACAATTTAAAACGTATTTACACCAAGGAGGTTTTCCGGAATTACTGAAATACCAAAACTCAAGAGAGTATCTTAGTAGTGTTTACATGAAAGTTTTTTATGGCGATTTAATGGCGCGTAATCATTTGCAAAACGAACAAATATTAAAATTGTTGATTAAAAAACTTGCAGAAAGTGTGAATAATGAAACATCGATAAACCGAATTAAAAACCTGATTATATCAACCGGATTAAAAGTAGGCAATAATACCATTACCGATTATTTAATCCATTTGTTTGATTCTTACCTCATTTTTCCACTCAATAATTATGCTTCGAATTTCACTGAACGCGAAACAAAAAAGAAATACTACTTTGTTGATCAGGGAATTCTGAACCTTTTTATTACCGACCAAAACACTAAATTATTGGAGAATATTGTGTTTATGCACCTTTACACCCAATATAAAGATAAACTGTTCTACTACAAGCGTAAGATGGAGATTGATTTTTATATTCCGGAACAAAAACAACTAATTCAAGTTTGCTACTCACTTTCAAACATTGAAACCAAACAGCGCGAAATAGCAGCCTTGCAATGGGCAATGAATGAATTGAATATAAATAAGGCTACCATTATAACATACGATGAAGCGGAAACAATTACCCTATCAGATGCATTGTTAACTATTGAACTTGTACCTATATGGAAATGGCTATTAACCACTTAAGAATGTATTGTAAAACATTAACCCAAGCTTTGGCTAACAGAAATCATACTTCCCCCTCTATTATTTTCATAATAACGCTAAGCTGTACATTTTGGCAAAAAATTATTTTGAGGTGCTGACAATATCTATCCCATGTTAATATTTTAACCACAGCCTGCCCCGAACTTGATTCGAGTAATTCACAAATAAATGATGCTTGCAAAGCAAACAGGGTAAAATATTGATTTGCGAATAACACTATTTTAAACTACAATCACATAAAATTCTAAAATACTGAACAGTAGAGTAATAACTACATTAATCCATCGCTTAACAATTGCTTTTTATGTATATATATTACATTTATACATCTAATATTGTAAGCTAATATACCTTTATCTCTTGTATTTACATCTTATGTTGAATACACCCTTCAAACCTCTTTATTATTAGCTTTTACCAGAGCTTATATTACATTACATATAAGCATTTATGTAAGGTTTCTGAATTATTAGGTATTGAGCATTATTGAAATTAGCAGATGAAGCCAATAATTGTACTTAATATTTTCATACCTTAATAATTTTTAAATAATGTCGTATTAAACCGCATTAAAAATATTATCATCTTTATTGTAAAAAACGCTAATTTTTTAAATGCTTTTTAGTTTGCAAATTAATAGCCCATTAAAAAGTTGTAATACAATAAGATGACTATAAAGGGCTTTGGTATTTTCGTTCCTGACAAAATAAAAAATTTACGCATAGCCTTGTTACGCAATGTTTTTTAATACAGACAGAGACTAAAAAAACAAGCCCAACTGGTTATGTTATTTCGTTACAAATCCTAAGTAGTCTCAGCAAGAAAACTCCAATAATTTCGTTACTCTTGCATTTCAACCAGTCATCCCGAGATTTCGGGACTCCTGATTTTCAATGCTGCGAAAGCCTCATTCTTGAAGCTTTCTTAT
>JAQICC010000101.1 GCA_027858735.1 Salinivirgaceae bacterium | reverse complement strand
TTTCACATTTTGAGTAGCCTGCCCCGATTATTTCGGGGAAACGAAAAGTATGAAAACCTTACAAGACCTCAGTCGATTGAGCAGATTTGCGATAGCGAATCGCTCAATTTGGGTTCTATTTAAATTTCTTTTCAATCAAATATTCAGCAATTTGAACTGCATTTAATGCAGCACCTTTGCGAATTTGATCGCTCACACACCAGAAAGTAATGCCATTAGGGTTAGCCAAATCTTCGCGAACACGACCTACATAAACATCGTTTTTACCGGAAATATCTAAAGGCATGGGGTATTCGTTATTGTCAGTATCGTCCATTACGGTTAAACCTTCAAACTCTTCACAAGCTTTTAAAAATAGAGCAGGCGAAACCGGTTCTTCAGTTTCGGCCCAAATACTTTCGCTATGAGCGCGCATTACGGGCACACGAACACAAGTAGCACTCACCTCAATATCCGAATGCATAATTTTTTTAGTTTCATTATACATCTTCATCTCCTCTTTGGTGTAGCCGTTATCGGTAAATACATCAACATGAGGTATAACATTGAAAAGCAACTGATGGGCAAATTTCTCAACAGTTAAGTCTTTGTTGGCGACAAATTCGCGAACTTGTTCTTCCAATTCAGCCATACCCATAGCTCCCGCACCACTGGCACTTTGATAGCTTGAAACATGCACACGTTTAATATGCGATATGTTGTCTAAAGCTTGCAGCGCCACAACCATTTGAATGGTGGTACAGTTAGGGTTAGCAATAATATTACGGGGTGCATTCAAGGCATCTTCAGCATTTACTTCAGGTACCACCAAAGGCACATCTGCATCCATACGAAAGGCACTCGAATTATCAATCATAAGCGCACCATGCTTGGTAATGGTTTCAGCAAATTCTTTCGAAGTATCGCCACCAGCCGATGTTAAGGCAATATCAATATCTTTAAAATCGTCGTTATGTTTCAGTTCCTTTACCGTAAGTTTCTTACCCTTAAAATCATATACTTTTCCTGCACTACGCGCCGATCCAAACAGCACCAACTCATCAATAGCTAAACTTTTTTCCGATAAAATACTCAGAAACTCCTGGCCAACTGCTCCGCTGACTCCTACAATTGCAATTCTCATGTTAGTTATATTTACTAGAATAAAGATAAAAACTTAGTTTCACTTAATTAGAAACCATTTTTATGGCTTGCAAAATTAATGATTTATATAAAACAATCCGTTGATTTTATAAAAATATTTTACAGCCATAAGCTGTTAGTTATTCATTGTATTTGATTGATTAAGTTGATAATACACATTTTCATTATTCATAATATTTGTTACTTTTACCACCTAAGTAAATCAAGCAACATAGTTTGTCATGTTTTTACTAACAAAACGACATTGAAATATTAGGTTTTATTTAAGGTAATTTTTATAAATGGCAACCATCTGAAACTTTTAAAAACCTATTGTTCGGATTAGCTCAACCTAAAATTTGTATAAACACTAAATATAAAAGGAGAGAATAAAGATGAAACAAAAAAATGTAAAGGCAATAATTGTGGGGCTTTGTCTAATTATTTTTTTAGGGTTAGCACCAGCATGTATTAATGCTCAAAATATAGAAAAAGATATTCTTGGAACATGGTATTGTAGAGATATACAATTATCATTTATGGAAGATGGTAATAGTTATTTTAGAAAGGGATATGATGGGTTAATTGATTTGTATAAAATTGAAGACGGTTATTTTGTATGTGGAAAGGAAAGTACTTTTGCAGGTAAAAATAAAATTGAAAAATTAAATGAATATGTATTGGTATTTAATACCGAATCAGGAAATCAGGAAATATTTATCAGGAGCAAAGTGAATCTAGGTCTCGATAAAATGGGGAGTTCAAAAAACTATTTTTATGATTGTCTCGATTTGATGAAAAATGAAGATCTCCCTTTTATTTATAAAAATACTGCTGACGATAAAGATAAGCAAACATTATACTATGTAATTTTAGGAGATCTTCTTGTTGAAAAATATTTTGAAAATTTAGGAGATCTTCTTGTAGCTTCAATGGAAGGTATTGAGGCTGCAGACAATGTATTTGGAGCATATAATACTATAATAAAAACAGAAAATTTTGAATTAGGTAAAGAGCTGACAAATAAAGTAGATCAAAGTTCAAGAAAAGTGGACAATGTCGAAGAAGAAGGATCCCGAATTAAGAAAGCAATAATATTGTGTAATAGTATTCTTGGAAATGTTAGTAATACTGATGATATATTAGCAGCAAATGCTCAACTTAGTAAGGGACGATATAAATATGTTGCTTCTCATTTTAAGCAAGCAGGCATTTATGAATATGCAGAAATATATGATAGCGTTTATAAAGCAACACTCGACAAGGATAAAATAATTAATATGCAAGAATTACAGATAGGAACAATATCTGCTAATTCATTACCTGAAACATCAGATATTACTATTTCAGGAAACGATTTGATTGTCCAATTGACCGTAAATCAGGCAAGTAAATATTTACCAAAAGGGAAATACAAGGCACAAATAAATGCTGATATAATACATCCTTTTAATAGCACAATTGAAGTTGTTGCCGGGGGAAATACTGAATTGAATAAGCTTGTTAAGTATAGAAAAGGTAACTTAAACTTAAAACTTAAAACGAAAAATGTACATATCTTATTTGATTCTACAGAATACAATCTGGAAAACCTGAATAATTCTAAATTCATTATTGGTAATTATAAACTGAAAGTTGGACAGGGCATTTCTTTTATTCCTGAATATCGCGATATCACAATTTCCGAAAATGAAACGACTAATCTTGGACTTAATCTTAGACGAATAACTGAAATTAGAGCTTCATTATTCCTACCCCTCTTTTTTGATTCTTATTTTAGTAATCAATACCCAAATAAAATGTTTTTAGGGGGGGGTATTGATTTCAGTTATTCAATTTCTAGTAATAACTGTATTTATATAAAACACTCGGCCTTTTATGCAAAAATGAAAAATACGGCAGATGATAATATTCGTTGGGCGAAGCATTCAACCTTGATTAACAGAACAGGTTTAGGAATTGATTTTCGTTATGGCCGAAAATATGGAATAGGAATTAGCACAGGTTTAAATTTAGGATGGTTGTTAACTAAAGCAACTCCAAAAACAATTTACATAGCCGATCCAGAGCCGGCTTATGCTTCACAACTTGCACTTGGTGCTGAAATTAGAGTGCCAATATACTTGTCGCGTTTTATTATTGAAGCAGGATACATATATTATCCCGAAGCTCTAAATCTGACAAAAAATGAATCAATTATCGATATTGGAGGGGCATCATTTCAAGTTGGATATATATTTAAACTACCTTATAATAATAATTAATAACATTTAAAATTAATATTATGAAAAATACGATATACACATTTTTTGTTTTTTCTTTATTATTTATAGGTTGTGGTAAAGATAACGATCCAAACCAAATTATTAAATCAGGTGGTATTTTTGAAGGAGACACCCTTACTGGAGAATTCGCCAAAATTAATAATACTTCTCCTATTGATGGACGGACAGTATATAACGAATCGAAGCTTATTTTTAAATGGGACAAAAATTCTATAGCTGATAATTATGAACTTAAATTATATAATACGGAAGATGAATTAAATCCAATTCTGTATAAAACTGAAATAAAAGATTCTTTTTTTATAACAGATTTATTTTCTGGGTACTATACCTATAATTGGCAGGTGCGCATGAAAGACGCTAACAATTTATTCGGAGAATGGACTGAAATTTCGAGTTTTACAGTCGACACAAACTATATTAACATTACTTCACCCGTGAAAGGCGATAAATGGCAAATTGGTTCTGAATATAATATAGAATTCACTCAAAATTTTACCGGAGGAGTGTCTATGGCATTGCACGATACAAGTCGCTGGTCTATTCAAAGTATAACCAGCAAAGACACTATTTGCAATGGAATATATAAATGGAAAGTGCCTGAAAATTTGGCTCCGGGAAATGTCTATCGCATAAGAATTTACAATCATGAAAATTCAGGTATTTATGATTATAGTGATGATTTTGAACTGATTGATAAAAGATTAAATATTAATTCACCATCAAGTGGCGATAAATGGGAAATGAATAGAAAATATCTAATTGAATGGTCTGATATTAATAACGGTAATATTAAAATTGAACTATACAAAGCAGCAATATTTGTACAAACCATTGAGAGCTCAACAGAAAGTAACGGAACTTATTTGTGGGAAATACCTGACGGTTTAACACCTGGTACTGATTATCATATTAGAATGACAAGTATATTAGACGATAATATTTATACTGTTGGTAATGATTTTGAAATATTAGAAAATACAATAAAAGTTAATTCTCCTTTAAATAATGACAAATGGATAATAGAAAAAGAATACTTAATTGAATGGACTGATGTAAATAACGATAATGTAAAAATTGAACTATATAAGGCTACAACATTAGAACAAACAATTGAGAGTTCAACTAAAAGTGATGGCTCCTATTTGTGGACATTACCAGCCAGTTTAACGCCTGATACTGATTATCATATTAGAATTGCAAGTATTATAGACGAAAATATTTATAATGTTAGTGATGATTTTGAAATATTAGAAAATACAATAAAAGTTATATCCCCTTCAAGTGGGAACAAGTGGGAAATGCTAAGAGAACATGTAATTGAATGGACTGATGTAAGTAACGAGAATGTAAAAATCGAATTATATAATGGAACAATATTAGAACAAACAATTGAGAGTTCAACAGAAAATGACGGAAGCTATTTGTGGGAAATGCCTGCCGGTTTAACCCCTGGCACTCATTATCGTATTAGAATTGTAAGTGTTTTAGACGATAATATTTTCGATGATAGCGATTATTTTGAAATACTGGATAATACAATAAAAGTTATTTCCCCAACAAGTGGCATTAAATGGGAAATGGAAACAGAATATCTAATTGAATGGACTGATGTAAATAGCGAGAATGTAAAGATTGAATTATATAAAACCGCAGCATTAGAACAAACAATTGAAAGTTCAACCGAAAGCGATGGATCTTATTTGTGGGAAATACCTGCCGGTTTAACACCGGGTAATGATTATCAAATAAAAATAACCAATACAAATGATAATGGTATTTACGGTGAGAGCGGCAATTTTAAAATAATGGAATATCCTTTTCGCGAACCCATAACAGACTATGATGGAAACATTTATAGGACAGCGCAAATAGGCACACAGGTATGGATAATAGAAAACCTAAAAACTACACATTATGCCAATGGCACTGTCATACCATTAGTATCGGATAATGATGCTTGGGCAATCTTGAGAGATAATTATACAGATGATGCTTATTGTTATTATAATAACAATACCGGTGGAGAAGCCGATATTTATGGAGCCTTATACACATGGGCAGCCGCTATGGGCGACAGTGCTGTTAGTAGCAATACAAACCCAAGTGGAGTGCAAGGAGTTTGTCCTGATAACTGGCATCTGCCAAGCGATGCAGAATGGACTGAACTAACTGATTATTTAGGTGGAGAAAGAATAGCAGGCGACAAAATGAAAGCAACAGGCTTTTCCTCAAACAATGGGGCAACAAATGAAAGTCATTTTACAGGCTTGGTTGCGGGCTACCGATCAGGTGAGACCGGTGTATTTTGGGGCCTTGGTACTAGCGCCTATTTTTGGAGTTCCACTAATCGCATTTTTTCATCCTACACGGGTAACCGCACCCTCTCACTTAATTGGAGCTGGTGCCAAAGTACTTCCATCTACCGCTCAGTAGGATCAAGTGTTCGTTGCGTAAAGGACTGATAATTTTATTAGTTTCTATACAAAAAATAACATTTTAACAAATTAAGGGTTTTACGCACAGTGAAACCCTTAATAAACAGCATATTAATAAAATTTCAACAATAATTATACTCCATTAATGAATATTGTTTTTGTATGCCTGCCAGCTTTCTTTTTTATTAATTAGCATTAAAACTTTTTGTCATATGTAGCAAAACTTTTGGGTAAATTGTTGTTATAGTATATTTTAGTATTTTTAAAAGCAACCAAACTACCCCTAAAAAATAATTAGTTAATGCATTTTCTTATGCCACGAATTATAAATACTAAAAAAGGATTATTCTCTGTTTTATTGGTTTTCTGCATGCATTTAGCCTTTTCCAGATCGTAGCATTTAGTTTTAATACCGATCCATATATAATTGCTTCGGTGAAAGATGCAAACCTTACAGTTTCAAACATTGCCTTGTCATCAGGAACAATGGGAGTAAATAAAACAACGACTACCGATTTTTCATCGTTACCCTATATTGAGGAAAGCACTGGGTGGACAGCAACAGAGCTTAGCAATACAACGTTTTTTTATGTTGATATTGCAGATACCCACAAATTTATTCCCATAAAAAATACTTGACACACTTATGTTAAAGATATATTTTAGCTAAAATATTTAACCGATAGCTTTTTTTAACGCATTTTTAAACAATTAACTTATGAGTAAACAAGATTACGACGCACATAATAAAAGGATTATGAGCATCCCACACGAAAAAGTGAAAGAACCCTTTATGCCTGTATCGATAACGGTGCAA
>JAQICC010000358.1 GCA_027858735.1 Salinivirgaceae bacterium | reverse complement strand
TTCATCAAATTCCGTTATGATGAATTGAAATGCGGGTTACCCCGACATAGCCGAACCCAAATTTGAGCATCAAATTTGGATGTGAGACTTAGTCGCTGTCGGAGACCCCAATTATTCTTAAGAATAATTGGGGTTAAAAATTACAAGGTTAGATAAGGAAAAAGATATGTGCTTTTTGTCAAATTTCATGAATCAATCAGGTTAAAAAACCAATGATACTATCATAGCTGAATTACAGAGACTTATTAAGAAAGATTACAAAAAACGATTTTTATTAAAACTTTATGAAAAATTCTGGCACATACCAGTTAATGATATTGCATATTTTATTTCTGAAAACGTCTCACCCATAAGATATTTTATTGATTACACATTAGATAATCTCGAATTATTAATTGATCCTGCAAACTTTTGTCGCATAAATAAAAAAGTGGTCTTAAATAGTAATTCAATTATCACTATTAAAACATAATTTTTCGCGTCGCCTTTTACTTGAAATTAGATCCCAAATACCAAGAGGTGGTCAATATAAATAACAAGCAGCTAAATTTAAAGTATGGCTAGATGTTTAATTTACTCAAATTAATGGTTGATTTTTATCATTTTGAGTCTGATCGTGTAAATTATACATCATTTTGTCAATATTTAAGTTTATTTTTTTTGCACCATTAAAAATTAATACTACTTTTAGCATGTTTTCTAATGAACTAACTAAATACTGTTATAAAACTTAATTATTAACTAACAATTAAACATTATGAGAAGAAACTTACCCTTAAGGAAAATAACACTTTCCTTATTATCTTTAATCTGCTTTGGTGGTTTGACGTTTGCGCAAATCACAACTCCACCGACCGTTGATGGTGATGGTACTGATGCAGCTTGGGATGCTGCTCCTGCGTGGAAAATTGAATCGGTTATATCTGCTGAAGATATTACTGATGCTAATGATTTTAGTGGTACTGTTAAAGTACTTTGGTCAGCTGATAGCCTTTACTACAAGGTTGAAGTTCTTGATGACGTTACTTATCAAGGAGCTGGTGCTGCTTATAGTTATGATAATGTAGCTATTTACTTAGATGCTTATAACAAAGCTACAAGTAATTATTCTGATTCAACAATTGCTAACTGGGAGAAATTCTGGGCTGTTGAAGATCATTTTGGCGGTCGTACTGGTGGTGACTGGAACCCAACAACTGCTAACTGGGCTGTGAATGTTGACACAAACAAAATGTACACCATTGAGCTTGCCGTTGCTTTTGCTGAGTTTGGAAAAACTGCACAGGTTAGCGATGTTTTAGGTTTCGACATAAAACTAAGCGACTCTGATGGTGAAGACACTCCACGTGATCAGCTGGCTTTCCGTGATGTTTCTGATATGGGTTGGGATAAACCAGCAGTATTTGGTGAAATCACTCTAAAAGCTAATGGTACTGCTGTATCAAACAAAATGTTTGTTCCAACTATTGATGGTGCTGGTACTGAAAGAGCTTGGGCTACAGCTTCAGTTAATGAAATTACTTCGGTTATTAGCATGACTAATAATACTGATGCTGCTGACTTTAGTGGTAACTTTAAGCTTGTTTGGGATAAAGAAAATCTTTATGCCTTAATTTCTGTTAAAGATGATAGTCTGTATAGTGGGGCTGCTGCCGTTTATGAAAATGATAATGTTAATATTCATATTGACGGATCAAACTCTAAGCCTTCCGTATATGGTGATGACCAATTTGCATATTCAAAAGACTGGTGGACTGATGATTCTGACATGAGAGGTGATGGAAAACCGGGAACTTGGGTAACTACTATTAATGAAGGATCTGATTACACTATTGAAATCGCAATTCCTTTCTCTAATGCTGCTAACTTCACAACTGTTTCTCCTACTATTGGTGATATTTTAGGTTTCGATGTTATATTAGCCGACAATGACGGTGAAGGTCGCGACCTATTAGGTTGGATGGATATTACAGATATGGCATGGAGTGATCCTAGCGTATTTGGTGAGATTGCTTTAGGTGCTGACGGAAGTGTTGAAGCACTAAGTTCTCGTCCAACAGCTCCTAGTGGTTTAGAAGCTGTTGTTGGTGAAGCTGGATTAGTTACTCTATCTTGGAGTGAAGCTGCTGATATGACTTATAACTTATACCGCGATGGCAATTTAGTTGTTGATGGTTTAGAAGTAGTAACTTATGTTGATACAGTAACAGCTAACGGAACTTATGTTTATACTTTAAGAGTTGCTGATGCTGACGGTGTATTATCTAACGAATCTGGCGAAGCTATCGCAGTTGTTGATAACATTATTTCTATCGATGCAAAAGTTGCTGATTTCACTAAAGTATATCCTAACCCAGCTTACAACGAGTTAAAAGTTGCAAGTGCTGAAGATATTCAAAGAGTGAATGTAATTAGCTTAAGTGGTGCAATTGTAAAATCTGTTGAAGTAAACAGTAACTTTGTATCATTAAAGATTGGCGATCTTGATGCTGGCGTTTACATGGTGAACGTACAATTTGAAGGTCAAGTTGCTAATTACAGAGTTGTAATTAAGTAAGCAGAGTAAACTTTTTTATATTTTTATTCTAAAGGCCGCCCAAATGGGGCGGCCTTTTTTTTCGCCCTCCCCCTTATATTATCGGCATTTGCAACATAATTGAATAAAGTAGAAACATAGCAGTACATATATTAATAACAGTACCACTATTTTTGCTGCATCACTTAAACATTCAATTATGACGAAACTTTTACTAACAATTCAAATTGTATTGCTAACTATTACAGCAGCAATTTCACAATCGAGTTCATTCTTTTTAAATGATTGGAATGAAAAGCAAATTGAGAAACCAGATTATAATTTAGTTGACAAACCAACTAATGATGTAACAGTTTTCATTAACATTGATATGGCAGATACCATTCAAAAGATTTCAAAATACTTATTTGGGAATAATGCCGTTTCCTATTGTAGAGACTGGAGTAAAGAAGAAGGTTTGGTTGATGATATTGCAGCATTGGGCCCTAACGTTATTCGCTGGCCTGGTGGTAATCAAGCTCATGAATATTTTTGGAATTTAGCTGTGGGCGAACGCCCTAACGATGTACCTGACGAATTAAATATTTGGAGTGGAATTACCACTGAAAACTGGCGAATGTCGAATGATAGTTACTACGAATTGCTTAAGCAAACCAATAGCACTGGTATTATTTGTGTAAATACTGGCTATGCTCGTTATGGCAAAAGTGTTGACCCTGTTGCAACAGCTGCCCACTTAGCTGCCGATTGGGTTCGTTATGATAATGGTCGTTCAAAGTTTTGGGAAATAGGTAACGAAGATTATGGGAATTGGGTACAAGGCTATAAAATAAACACTGAACAGAATCAAGATGGACAACCAGAAACAGTAAATGGAGCCCTTTATGGCAAACATGCAAAAGTATTTATTGATTCGATGCGTGCAGCGGCGGCTGAGATTGGTGTTGAAATAAAAATTGGTGTAGTAGCATTTGAAATGGAGGATTCTTGGGATCCGGTACAAACTGATTGGAACGAAGGTATGATGCCTGAAGTTGGTAATAGTGCCGATTACTATATTGTACACTCCTATTTTACACCATACGATGAAAACTCTACAGTTGAAACCATCTTTAGCTCAAGCCATACTGTTCCGACCGAAATGATGGATGCGCTAGAAGATGATACCGACGAAGCCGGCTTGCCAATGTTACCAGTAGCCTTAACAGAATGGAATATATTTGCTGTGGGTTCAATGCAGCAGGTTTCTTATATAAATGGAATGCACTCAGCTCTTACTGTAGGTGAACTAATTATGAAAGATTATGGTTTAGCCTGTAAATGGGATTTTGCTAATGGCTGGGGTGATGGGAATGATCATGGTATGTTTTCTTATGGTGGCGAACCAGGAGTAGAAGTTTTTAACCCTCGCCCACAATTTCATTATATGTATTATTTCCAAAAAGTATTTGGGGATAGAATGGTTAAATCAACCGTAAGTGGAAATGAAAATATTGTAGCATACGCGTCATCGTATGGGCAAGAAGATTGCGGGGCTGTAATTATTAATAAAAGTAGAGATAGTGAAGTAGTTGAACTTGAAATGGAGAATTTTTATCCGGGTATAAATTACTATTACTACACATTAACTGGTGGAACTGACAATGGTGACTTTTCACGAAAAGTATTTATAAATAGAGAAGGTCCTTCTGGTGAAGGTGGCGGAGCTGACAATTATGCAGCAATAAAAGCTGACGCTTCTAAAATTGAAGGTGGCATAAAAATTAACCTTCCTCCCCTTTCTGTTGTTTACGTGATTGTTGAAGATGTTCCTCCTGTTTTATTTTCTACAGCAAAAGTTGAAAGTGATAGCAAAGTAATTTCGGTACAGTTTACTGAAAATATGCTAGTACCTGAAAATGCTGCTGGATTTTCAATAAAAGCAAATAATACTACCAATATTGAAATTGAGAGTATTGTTGCCGATACTATTGATTCAACAATAATTAAATTGAATCTTATCTCCGCTGTAAAAGTAGATGATGCTATCTCTATTTCTTACAATAATGGAAATATCACCTCAAAAGAAGGTGCCACTTTAATTCCATTTACAGATGAATTGGTTAATAACCTACTACCAGGTTCAGCTCCTCGATTGATAGCTGCAAATACAGCAATGAGCGGTTTATCAGTTAGCCTAATGTTTAATAAGTTTATGCAAGTCACCAACACTACATTAAATGACTTTGAATTAAAAATTGTTGCAGACAAGGATAGCATTTTCGATATAGAAAGTGTTAGCGTTGATGGAACCAATGGTAAAATCATTACTATTATTCCGAAAGAACCACTTTACATTGAGTATGATGTTTTGGTGTCGTATAATGGAATTTCAACTACATCAAGTGATAATGGTATTCTTCAACCTTTCGATACCATTTCTGTATTAAACAATTCTCCGGGACTACCTCCTATTATTGATAGTACTTCGGTAAGCGACTTTGGTTATGCCATTTCAGTATTCCTCAATAAAAATATGAATAGCGCTGAAGCACTCACAGAAGATTTTACACTTAAAGTAAATAGTTTTGAGATTGCTATTTCAAATATTACCATTTCAGGAAATCGATATAACATAATACCAATTAGTCCTATACAATATGGAGATATTGTTACATTGAGCTATTCTGGAACTGATATTACCTCTCTAGATCGAGGCATTTTAGAAATTTTTACCGATCTATCTATTACGAATAATTTAACAGAACCTACTGTAACTGAAATTCCCGGTACTGTTAAATGCGCAAATTTCATGGCAAATTTTGGAATGGAGCTTGAAACCTGCTCCGATGATGATGGAGGTCAAAGCTTTGGTTATATTGATCCGGGAGACTACGCTGACTATCTAATAAATGTAACAGAGGCTGGTATGTATACAATAGGCTTTCGATCTGCATCGAATGAAAATGGTGGACAAGTTATATTACAAACAGTCGCAGATGTTGTTACCAATTTAGATACTGTTGCATTACCCGGAACCGGTGGCTGGCAAAGCTGGTTTACTGCCTTTGGAATGGTTCAATTAGAATCTGGACAACAAAGGTTAAGAATTTTAGCTTTAACATCGGGGTATAATTTAAACTGGGTAAGCTTCGAAAAAGGTAATACCATAGCTGAAGTTGTGCTTAAAAGTGCAGCCACAAACTCTAATGGGGAAAACATTACCTTAGTTTTCGACACTGAACTTAAAACACCTTCAGAATCAAGTATTTCAAATTTTGTAGTTAAAGTTGATGGTTTAGAAAACACAGTAACTAAAATATTACATAACGGCGGAGAAAGTATTGAGCTTGTCCTAGCTGAATCAATCAGTATGAATACTTCAAACATTACTGTTTCTTATACTTCTGGACGCTTAGAAGGAATTAACAATGCTCCCGTACAAGAATTTTCTGATTATCAGGTTGAAAACTTGGTAAGTATTTCTGAAAAACTAAACCTTGTCAACGTTTCCGTTTTCCCGAACCCAATGAGTAATCAATTTAGTATTCTCTGTGAAGCTGAAGCATTTGAATCAATTAAAATTATAGATTTAAGTGGAAAGCTAGTGTTTACTAAGAATATTGGTAACTGTTCAAATCAATTGATCAATATTACAATTGATCTTACGAAAGGAACCTATGTTCTTACCTTAGAAAATCAAAAAAACATTGCGAAAAAGCTAATAGTCGTAGATTAAATAAATAGATTGTTTGTTCATTAAAAGCTGTCCGAAAAGCATAATGCTTTGGACAGCTTTTTTTATTTACTTCCAGTGCTTTGAAAATTCCTACGATTATTATCACAAATTTGCAGTTTTTATTAAATTAAATCTCTGAATCTGTGGCATTTTTTTTATAACTTTCTAATGAATTAATTTCAAATAATGGCAAGTATAACCGAAATAATCAATTGGCTGCTTGAAGGCGATGTTTCTATACAATATCAAGTTTTTCGAGACTTACTTAGTGAAGAAAAGCCTCAACTACAAAACCGTATTGCCATTGATGGCTGGGGAGCAACGTATCTTTCAAAAAGAAAACCAGATGGTCATTGGGGAATGAAGTTCTATCAACCCAAATGGACATCGTCGCATTATACGCTCATGGATTTAAGAAACCTTTGTATTTCTCCAAAAAATCAATTAATTCGGGAATCAATTAACATGATTGCTACCCATGAAAAAGGACACGATGGCGGAATTAATCCATCAGGAACCGTAAATGAAAGTGATGTTTGCATCAATGGTATGTTTTTGAACTACGCTTGCTATTTTGGTGCCGAAGAAGAAAAATTAAAATCGGTAGTCGACTTTATTTTATCACAAAAAATGCCCGATGGTGGATTTAACTGCCGTTTAAACCGAAGTGGAGCAAAACATAGTTCATTACACACCACACTTTGCACAATTGAAGGCATTACAGAATACGAGCAGAATGGTTACTCTTACCGATTGAGTGAACTAAAACAGGCGCAACAAAGCTCTGTAGATTTTATATTACAGCATCAGTTGTTTAAATCAGACAAAACAGGCAAAATTATACACCATAGTTTTCTGAGACTTCCCTACCCTGGCCGCTGGCGTTATGATACTTTAAGAGCACTCGACTATTTTCAATATTCAAGAGCAAAATGGGATGATCGAATGCAAGATGCGCTTGATATACTGTTAAAAAAACAAAATAAAGATGGTACTTGGAATGTACAAGCCAAACATCCTGGCAAGGTTCATTTAGAAATGGAAAAGGCAGGCACGCCTAGCCGTTGGAATACCTTAAGGGCATTGAGAGTTCTCAAACATTTTAGCATACCTATTTAGTTATTTATTAACTTTTGAAAATGAAACACACTACCGAAAGCATATACGAACTTTTTTGTTGCAAACTCAAACCATTTATTTTGAGTTGGGTTCACAGCTCTGAATTAGCCGATGATATTCAACAAGATGTATTTATTAAAATTCATGAAAAAATTGAAACTCTTAAAGACGATACTAAAGTAAAAAGCTGGGTGTTGCAAATCACACGTAATACTATTCTTGACTATTTACGAAAGCAGAATGAATTTTCAGAGGAAGTTCACGACTCCATGTTGATTGAAGAGCCTGATATACAAGAATTGGCGAACGACAATAGGGAAAGAAATCTTGAAAAGGAGATTTATGAGGGTTTGGTTCCCTTGATAGAATCACTGCCCCCAAAATATAGTGAAGCTATTAGGCTGGTTGAATTTGAAGGATTATCACAAATGGAACTTGCTAAAAAACTTAACATCTCGCCTTCTGGTGCCAAATCGCGAGTGCAACGCGGCCGTAAATTAATTAAAGATACCTTAATGAATTGCTGTCATTATGAATTCGACAAATACGGAACTGTCATTGGTGTTCATCAAATGGAGTGCTGCTGTTGTGAAGAAAATAAATAAATCAATCTGACAATTTTGCGTCCTTTTCCATGATGCTCCGTCTACTATTTGAAGCAAACTTTAAACAGTTGATTAATTATGATTACAGGATACATAAAAACACCTATTGGAGATATACCTCAAGTTGAGACTCGATTAAACTCAAAAGACATTCTTGGAGCAATAAAAGTTCGTTGGCTAATTGGCCGTGATAATTACATGGTTAAGCCAGGCCTGTATGCTGTTGGAAACCCTACTAAAGACTCCAATGTATTTGTATCAGCCAATTACAAACTATCATTTGATCATGTAAGGAAAAATCTTGCTGGTAGAGATGCTTGGATTTTGGTACTTGACACCAAAGGGGTAAATGTATGGTGCGCCGCTGGTAAAGGTACCTTTGGTACACATGAACTGGTAAAACGTATAGAAGAAACGCAATTACGAAAAGTAGTAAATCATCACAGGCTTATTTTACCTCAATTAGGTGCAACTGGAGTATCTGCTCATTTGGTTCGGCAATTAACAAAATCGGAATCGGAGAAAGGTTTTAATGTAGTTTGGGGTCCTATAAAAGCGGCCGATATTAAACCTTTTCTTAAGAACAATTATAAAGCAACAACTGAAATGCGACGCGTTACCTTTACCATGGCTGAAAGAACAAAGCTTTTACCAGTTGATATTGTATATGCCGGAAAAAAATTACTGGGCGCATTTGTTTTAATTTTCTTAGTATCAGGATTTAGCCAAACAGGATACAGTATTACAGATGCTTGGTACACCTCACTCCCATCAATATTATACATTGTCTTGGCTTATTTTACAGGAATACTACTTACTCCAATTTTACTACCCTACATTCCTTTTCGAATGTTTGCACTAAAAGGATTAATTACTGGAATATTTCTTTTTATAGCATTGCATTTAGGTAATTACATGGCAAATTCCATTTATGCAATATTAGCCTGGGTAATGCTATTGCCAGCAATATCATCATTCATGGCAATGAATTTCACAGGGGGCTCAACCTTTACCTCGCTTTCCGGAGTAAAAAAAGAAATGAAAATTTTCGTTCCCATTCAAATTACCATGGCAATTTTCGGATTGGCTTTTTATATTATTAACCTCTTAAGATAGTACTACTATGATCGATTTTAAATATTTAGGAGAAACAGTAAGCCTTATATTAAACAAAGAAAAATGCAATGGATGTGGTATGTGTGTAAAGGTTTGTCCGCATGCAGTTTTTGAAATGAATGGTAGCAAAGCTGAATTGACCCTCAAAGATTATTGTATGGAGTGTGGTGCCTGCCAATTAAATTGCGCACAAAATGCAATTAAAGTTACTGTGGGTAATGGATGCGGCTGTGCAACCGGAATTATTGAAGGGTATTTTGGTGTTGAATCGGAATGTTGCAGTGATAGTACGTGCTGTTAACTGAAAAAATCAATTATATATATATCTTGTACAAATTTGCTAACTTGCTATATGTCAACTAATGTGATAAAGTTTTTAAAAAAAACTGAATATCCCCGAGGTATTGTCTCTTCTTCGCCAACGTTAAAGTTTATTTCAAACACGATAAATTTACGACGAAACACAGAAACCAAGGTGGAATTCTTTGATTAAACAATACAAGACAAAAAAATGGATCCCATGGAACAATAATAAATAACTAAAGCTTCGTATCTTAGCAATAGCGAATTATTGAAATAATATTAAAACACACACGAACTATGAAGTTTTTCAGAATCATTTCATTTTTATTTATATCAATTTTTGGTAGTTGCAACGCTGATCAAATACTATATAAAGATGCCTCGCAACCCATTGACAAAAGAGTAGAAGATCTTGTTAAACGCATGTCGTTGGAAGAAAAAGCAGCCCAATTGCAGGCCCATTTTATAAACGACACCTTAATTTTTGAAAACGGCAGTTTGGTCCTTGAAAAAGAAGATAAATTGAAAATACAAAATGGAGCTGGAAGAGTAAGAAGTAAATCTGTTTATTCGAAAACTCCTGAGTGGACAGTAAAATCAATAAATGCATTGCAAAAGTATCTGGTTGAAGAAACTCGGTTGGGCATTCCTGGATTGTTTTTTAGCGAGGCATTACATGGATTTATGCGCGAAAAAGGCACTAGTTTTCCTCAGGCTATTGCCTTAGCAAGCACTTGGGACACTGTTTTAATAGAGAAGGTTTTTAACAAAATAGCACTCGAAACCCGATCAAGAGGATCCAATCAAGTACTATCTACAGTACTCGATTTACCAAGAGACCTCCGTTGGGGACGCGTGGAGGAATGTTATAGTGAAGATCCTTATCTAACTTCACGTATGGCCATGGCTTCAATATTCGGGTTACAGGGTAGAGATTCAAAAATTGATGAAAACCATGTTGCTGTAACCTTAAAACACTTTGCCGGTCATGGACAGGGAGAAGGAGGATTAAACCGTGCACCTGTTAATTATTCGGAACGCGAATTTCGTGAAACCCACCTCTACCCTTTCGAAATGGCTGTAAAACGAGCCAATGCGCATTCGGTAATGTCGTCATACAACGAATGGGATGGTGTACCCAACCATGTGAACTATAAACTAAATACCGAAATTTTAAGAAATGAGTGGGGATTTAAGGGCTACGTGATGTCAGATGGTGGCGGTCTTGGTTTAGCACATAGCCAGCATGGAGTTGCTAAAGATACAGCAGATGTTACCAAACTAGCTTTGCAATCGGGGTTAGATTACGATTTAAGTTCCAAAGGTTATTTTGGAAAAGTTAAAGAATTAGTTGAAAGCGGCAAGCTTGATATCAAAGTACTTAACAAAGCTGTGAGTAATGTTTTATATGTAAAGTTTGCACTTGGCTTATTTGAAAACCCCTATGTTGACGTTGAAAAAATGCAAGAAGTTACCTACTGTGACGAGCATAAAGCCTTGGCATTAAAAACAGCCGAAGAAGCTATTATACTACTTAAAAATAAAGACAACATTCTACCGCTTGATGTCAGCAAAATTAAAAACATGGCGATTATTGGTCCGAATGCTGCAGATATTCATTTAGGAGCCTATACTCCTCGCCCCATGGTTGGTGTTTCTGTACTTGACGGTATGCAAAAGTATGCAGAAGGTAAATTCAAAGTTCACTATGCTAAAGGTTGCGATATCACTCTTAATGACGATTGTCACTGGTTAAATAACGATCGTGCAATTTTAGCCGATCCGACGGAAAACCACAAATTAATTAAGGACGCTGTTATTCTTGCTCAAAAAAGTGATGCCGTTTTATTAGTAATTGGCGAAAACGAGATGATAAACCGCGAGGCTTGGAACGAAACGCATTTAGGCGATGTGGATAATTTAGATTTAGTAGGTGAACAAATAGAATTAGCAAAAGCCCTTATTGAAACGGGCAAACCTATTATTGTATTGCTTTTAAACGGAAGGCCTTTAAGCATAAATTATTTGGCAGAACATGCCCCAACATTACTTGAAGGATGGTACTTAGGTCAAGAAACCGGGCATGCCGTTGCCAGAACTATTTTTGGTGATAACAATCCAAGTGGTAAACTTACAATTACTTTCCCTAGATCAGTTGGCCAATTGCCTTGTTTTTATAATCGTAAGCCAAGTCGCGATCGCAGTTACGCCTTAGTGACTTCAGGTCCATTATTTCCGTTTGGTTTTGGTCTGTCATACACCAATTTTGAGTATTCGAACTTAAAGCTCTCAAAAAAAGAATTCTTTAAATCTGAAAGTATTGAGGTTTCGGTAGATATTACAAATACGGGAGAATACTTGGGTAAGGAAATTGTGCAACTTTATATACATAATTTATACGGTGTTCCAACACGCCCAATTCTTGAGCTAAAAGATTTTGCAAAAATTGAATTACAAGCAGGAGAAAAACAGACGGTTAGCTTTTCATTAACGCCTGATAAGTTGGAAGCATACAACATGCAAATGATTAAAGATGTAGCGAAAGGTGAATATGCAATAATGATTGGAAAAAATTCAGTAGAATTTTTAACGGATACTATAATGGTCAAATAGGCCTCTGATTCTAAATAAAATTATTATGATTTAAACTGATTATCGATGTTATTAGTTATAGCAGTATATTTTAATGCTAAGATGGAGCAAAAGGTGAGGTAGCTAATTATGTTTTTTTGAAATAGGTGTATTAAACTCATATTCAAATTAACAAGACGCCAATCACCACATAAAAGTCTCGATATGACTGAATTACCTTGCATAAACTAGGCAAAGTTATCGGCTATAAAATCATTAATTACTTATCCTTTTCTGAGTTGCATTCTATGAAAGACTTGCAGTTAATCATTTTCTGATTTATAGGTTTTTTAAACCCTATTGTAAAGAATAAAACCTAGAGCGGTTGTCATTAGCAATACATAGGCCACGAGAACATAAACCCATTTACCGCCAAATTTAGGAGTTGGTAACGACGATAAATTAAATGCTGAAAGAGTCATTAAAATGACATAAAGAACTATTGAAAAAGTAGAATGCATGAAGAAACTTTCGAATAAAAATACGAAAGCCAGAATCAACACATTATTATCAAGGGCCAGCCCTTTATATGTTTTACTGTCAATAAGACCATAAACATTAAAATAGCTTAAGCGAATAGCACTTGTAGCAACAACTACAAATGCTCCGGGTATAAACCATACATTATAATTACCGTAGCTTAAAAGTATAATAGCAGGTAGCACACCAAAACTTACAATATCAATCATGGAGTCGAGCTGACCGCCAAATACACCTTGTACCTCTGTTCGGTTTTTCATTTTTCGTGCTATTATTCCATCATACCAATCGAATAATACAGCCCAAAGAACACCAATTATTGCTGCCGGAAAATTACCTTGTATGGCAAAATATATCCCCAATAATGCACTCAATAATCCAAGTAGAGAACAAATATTTGGTAAATCCTTAGCATAAGTAAGCATGCTTGCTTGTGGTTTGTTGCTCATGTTATATGTTTTTTGAATACATTACATCCTTCAAGGCTTCAATTAGCTTTGTGTTTTCGTCATTGGTACGACTTGCAATTCGAATATATCGGTCGGCATCGGGTTGCGTTTTCCCAACACTGTCCTTTATATAAATATTGTACTCAATAAACAGGGCTTTTGTTACTTCCGGGCCGCTTAAAGCAGTATCGGGTAGGCGACAAAATATATAGTTCGCGTCGGGTTTTAAAACAGTCATTCCCTCAATGGCACAAAGTTTTGCATAAAAAATATCTCTATCCGTCTTAACCAGTTCACAGCTATCTTCAAATTCCTGTTTATACTGGGGTAATATTCGAAGAAACTCTTCAGCAAAACCATTAATATTCCATATATGAATACCGCTTCGAACTGCTGCTGCAAATTCTAAGTTTGCCGTTAACATATACCCTATTCTGAGTCCGCAAATACCATAGGCTTTACTCATACTTTTAAGAATGGCCATATTCGGATATTTGGCAATGTCTTTTTCCAGACTTATTTGTTCTTTATTATCGGCAAAATCAAGAAAAGATTCGTCAATAATAAGCATGATCTTGTGTTTGTCGAGCTTTTGTGCCAAGCGTATTAAATCGGCCTTTGGCACCAGCATTGACGTTGGATTATTGGGTGTTACCACCACAGCCATATCGGCTCCAACTTTTATAGCCTCGGCTGCAAATTTATCTACATCGAGCTTAAATGATGGAAATTCAAGAGGAAATTCTACTGCATTGCCTTCTGGTGCAGCATTGGCATACTCATTAAATGAAGGTACAGGTATAATTATTTTTTTTGCCAAATGACCCGAAAGAATTTTAATAATTTCCGCAGCACCATTTCCAACCACAATTCTATCAGTCGGTTGCTTTATTACTTCACCAATGAGTTCAGCAAGAGCATCTTGCGCCATGGGGTAATTTAGCACTAAATCCTTAATATTGTCTTTTAGGTGTGTAAACACTGCTTTGGGAGGAAAATACAGATTGTATAAGTAAGCATGGTCGGTAAAATTATGTCGGTAATATCCGCCATGTTGTTTTGATAGGTATTCGTATTTCTCAGCTTGTGTTTTGTATTTATGTTCCATTGTAAAATTCATTCTGTCTGTTTATTTAACCTATTTAATGGGTGACTTATTATTGTAATAAAGAGTCACCCATTAAATAGTAATCGCTATACATTTGCTGGTTCAAGCCTTGTCCGCTTTTTCAATTCCATTGGAAAAAGTTTTTCGGCTTCAGCTAAATCATGAATCGTATCAATCTCGTACCATGGTTTATGGTCAAACGAAACCGATTCAAAGGTTAAACTTTTATTATCAACCATTTCTGAGAAAACAGTTTCATAATAACAGTTTACCTTACCGTCTAAAATGTATTGGTTTAGTCTTTCAACAATTACTTTCCACGATGAAAGAGAAAAACTGTAAATATTAACTGTTTTGTATCGAATATCAGTATACGTTTCGGATGTTCCTTTTTGAAATTGAGTAACCTGATTTGTAGAACTCAGCGAAACAGTGGTACCATTTAACCATGGTTGCATAAGAGCAACAGCCATTCTATCAGGATAAACCATATCATTAAGCAATGAAGTATTTAAAACTAAATCACTTTCAAATAGAACAAATGGTTCATTTATAATATGGCGAGCCATCCATAGCGAATAAATGTTGTTCGTAGTTCTGAACAAAGGACTATAAATGTATTCAATGCTTAAATCACCTGATTTACTACCAAGATAATCCATGATACATTCTTTCTGATAGCCTGTAACAATTACAAGTCGTTTAAAACCTTGTTTTTTTAAGTTATTTACAAGCCTATCAAGAATTGATTTTTCATTTACAAGGGTAAGGCATTTGGGTGAGCTTTTTGTTAATGGGAAAAGACGACTGCCTGTTCCTGCTGCAAGAAGTAAGGCAGTGGTAATACGATTGTCACCATAATAATCGTCTGAATTAATATTCATACTATATTTAGTTGGTGTCATCAAAAAAAACGTAAACGCTCGACTAAAAGCACCTAAGCGTACTAATTTTTAGCACTCTGATGGCTGGACTGGTTACTGATAACTCAATGATAAGTACGAAGTCTGCTAATGGTGAGAAAGATTGCTATAAAAGCGCATCAACAAAAATGATAATAGATGATTGACATCATAAGATAAATAATCCGTTTTGCAAAGGTACTCTAAAAATTGAGATTTGCTAATTGCTTGCTATTCTTTTTATTTTAAGCAACTTAACAAACAATACATGCAGAAAGTTAATGTCTATATTTAATGGCACATTAATATAGAATACAAAAGGGAAACACTGCATTTTAATTTACACAAATGAATTAGCTTTGAAAACTGGCTTAACAAACTTGTATATATCTCAAATAAAATCTGAAAGTTAAAGAAAGTGCTTGATCACAATAACTTTGAGTTTACTGTTTTTAACTAATAATTCTTTATATTACTGATATATAATAAAATACATTACGACCACTACTATTTACAATTAACTTAACTTTAGCATCTTTCATTTTGTCCAATTACTCATATCTGAAAATCTAACGATACATTTTTAGATCGAGCCAGAACTTAATCCGGTTTATTCCAAAAAATGTATAAACTATTAAAAAGAATTTCGCATTTTTGGACTTGAAAAAAATTCAACATCGTTTAAACCTAAATGGGGTATCTACAAATCAAGTTTAACGGCTCCATTACAAGGCTAATGATTAAAATAAAACACAAATAATGAAAATTTTAAAATTTAGTAGTTCGTCTTTAAGTAATGCCGATAAAATTAAAAAAGCTGTAAAAATAGTAAGCGATCAGTTTGATAGCGACCAATTTATAGTGGTTGTTTCGGCCATTGATGGTATTACTGACCATTTAGTAAAAATAGCTAAACTTGCATCGCAAGGCGACATCACCTATAAAAAAGAATTAGCCCTTATAGAGGACCGTCATGTTACAACAATAAAAAACCTTGTTGAAACTAAAAACCAGAACCAGTTCATTAGCCCTGTTCTCGATTTATTTAAAGAGCTTAGCATGTTATTAGATAGCATGTATAATTTACGTGAGCTCACTAAACGAACATTAGATTTAGTAATGAGTTTTGGAGAACGTTTTTCGTCTCTTATTATTCAAGGTGGGTTTATTGATAAAGGGATGCCAGCTGAACTTGTTGACAGTTGTTCACTAATTAAAACCGATGCCACATATAATAATGCTATTGTAAATATTGAGTTAACAAACAATAATATACAAGCGTATTTTAAGAACCCTAAAAAACTTTATGTAGCGCCAGGATTTATTGCAAGTTCACAATCGAACGAAACCACCACCTTAGGCCGTGGCGGAGCCGATTATACTGCAACTCTTTTTGTTAGCGCTTTAGGCACTTCAAACCTCGAAATTTGGTCTGACAAAGATGGAATAATGACTGCTGATCCGAGCTTTGTTAAACGTGCAATGACCATTAAGACTATATCTTATGACGAAGCACTTGAATTAGCTCATTTTGGTTCTAAAGTAATTTTTTCGCCAAGTTTAATTCCAGCAATAAATAAGAAAATTCCTATTCAGTTCAAAAATACACTTAACCCTGCTGCTGAAGGCACTTGTATTTGCGATAAGGCAGAATCGCTTAAATCATCACCTGTAAGGGGCGTTACCTCCATTAGTAATGTTAGTCTTATTACTGTTCAGGGAAGCGGAATGATTGGCGTTGTTGGTATAACCTCACGTCTTTTTTCTTGCATTTCCAGAAAAAAGGTAAACGTGATGCTCATTACACAAGGATCGTCAGAACATTCCATAACCTTTGCAGTTACTCCATCGGACAGTCAAATCGCTAAAAAACTAATTGAAAAGGAATTTAAATTAGAAATGAAGGATGAGCTGATTGAACCATTAAATGTGGAAGAAAATCTATCCATTATAACTATTGTTGGAGAAAACATGAAAAATACGCCGGGCATTTCAGCACGATTATTTGATGCGCTTGGCAGGAATGGAATTAGCGCAGTTGCTACCGCACAGGGAGCTTCGGAACTAAACATTTCAGTAGTTATTAAGCAAGAACACGAAAAAAAGGCCTTAAATTCAGTTCACGAAACCTTCTTTTTATCGGGTTTAAAAACCTTGAATGTATTTCTTATTGGCACAGGAGTAATTGGAAGCACCCTACTTAAACAGATTGCTCAGCAAAAGGAACATTTAATTACAAAGAATAATATTGAGGTTAAACTAATTGGTTTGGCAAACATCGATAAATACCTGTTTAACGAAGATGGCATTAAAGTTGAAAACTGGGAGACTGATTTAATTAATAGCGGTTTACCTATCAACCTGAAGGACTATGTTAAAGAAATGAAGGATTTGAATTTAAGAAACAGCGTTTTTGTTGATTGCACGGCAAGTAAAGATTTAGCCGATTTATATGCCGATATTTTAAGCTCAAGCATTTCAATTGTTACGCCAAATAAAATAGCCAATTCAAGTTCTATTGAATATTATGAGAAAATACACGATGCTACAGCACGATTTGGTGTCAAATTTTTATACGAAACAAATGTAGGTGCTGGTTTACCGGTAATTAACACCCTTAAAGATTTAATAAATAGCGGCGATGAAATTGAAAAAGTTGAAGCAATGCTTTCGGGTTCGTTAAACTATATTTTCAGTAATTTTGATGATAAAAATGGATTTCAACAAGTAGTTAAGGAAGCTCGTGAAAAAGGATTTACAGAGCCTGATCCAAGAGATGATTTAAGTGGTAAAGATGTTGGACGTAAACTTTTAATCATTTTCCGCGAAATGGGAATGAAAATTAATTTGGATGATGTTGACATAACAAATTGTCTAACGAAGGAGAGTCAGGAAGCTAAAAGTTTAGATGAATTATGGAATACTTTGGAGCAGTTTGATAATCCTGAAATGGAAAAACGTAGAAAAATGGCAGCTGAATCAGGTAAAATATTGAAATATGTTGGCATCATTGAAAATGGTAAAGCAACAACAGCGATTAAAGAAATTGCACCCGACCATCCTTTTTACAATATAAATGGCAGCGATAACATTGTATCGTTTACCACCTCGCGTTATAAAACAAATCCGCTAATTGTAATCGGACCTGGAGCTGGAGCTGAAGTTACTGCAGCCGGTATTTTTGCTGATATAATTAGAATTGTAAATTTTTAGAAAACCAAATAAAATCCTTAACAGGTCAATTTATTTAAAAAAAAACATGAAATACCTTATTATACTCGCAGACGGAGCAGCAGATGCAAAAATTGAGAAACTTGGAAACAAAACTCCATTAATGGCTGCTCATACGCCTATTATTGATGCATTATGTAAGAAATCGCGCAGCGGCAGATTATTAACTGTTCCTGCTGGTATGCCTCCAGGTAGCGAGATTGCAAATTTGGGCGTACTTGGTTATGATGTTCACGAAGTATTCGAAGGCCGAGGAGTGCTTGAAGCTGCAAGTATGGGTATTGATATTAAGCCTGGTGAAATGGCTATGCGTTGCAACCTTATTTGCATAGAGAATGAGAAAATCAAAAATCACTCAGCAGGCCATATCTCAGATAAAGAAGCTCAAATTTTGATTGACTCGCTAAACAAAGCATTTGCCAACGATGATCATAAAATTTTTGCGGGAATTAGCTACCGAAACTTGTTGGTAATTAAAAACGGAAATAAAGATATTGCTTGCACTCCACCACACGATGTGCCCAATGCCGAATTTAAGAATGTGCTTGTTAAATCAAAAAGTAAAGATGCAGATGAAACTGCAGAACTGATAAATAGCCTTATTCTGAAATCGCAGGATATATTAAAAAATCATCCTGTAAATTTAAAAAGAATAGCGGAAGGGAAAGACCCTGCAAATAGCATTTGGCCATGGTCGCCTGGCTACAAACCACAAATGAAGACATTCAAAGAATTATTCAACATAAATAAAGGCGCTGTTATTTCGGCTGTTGATCTCATAAGAGGAATAGGCACTTTAGCTGGTTTAGAGTCAATTCTTGTTGATGGAGCCACCGGTTTATACGATACCAATTACGAAGGAAAAGCCCAAGCAGCAATAAATGCTTTAAAAACAAAGGATTTTGTTTTTTTACATATCGAAGCAAGCGATGAAGCCGGTCACGAAGGCGATGTTGAATTAAAAACTAAAACCATTGAATACTTAGATCAACGGGCTGTAAAATATATTATTGAAGAAACATCAAAAATGAGCGAACCTGTAAGTATCGCAATACTACCCGACCACCCTACTCCATGCGAAACTCGTATACATACAAGCGACCCTGTTCCGTTTATAATTTACAATCCGTTAGTGGAAGGCGACGATGTTACTGAATACAATGAGTTTTCGGTAGAAAAAGGCTATTATGGTTTACTAAAAGGCAATGAATTTATTAAGGCATTTCTTGAATAACATTACCGATGCATTTAATAAGGCAGTGGTTGGTTAAAACAATAAGACCTTTGAAAGATCTTATTTTAAGCATGGCTATTTAACATTTTTGAACTATCGTCTTCTACTGTAATAAACCTGTTAAAAATAACATCAATATTATCTTTGCTAATGCCTATGCCACTATCCTTTACATAAGTATCTAATTTTAAGTCGTGTACAGCACACCCAAGTTCAACAAAACCCTTTTCAGTGAATTTATTGGCATTACTAATTAAATTAATTAGTATTTGCTTAATTCTCGATTTATCGGAATTTAGTAAAATCTTGGCATTCTTCTTCTTATAATTTTAATACTGATAAATAAATTCTTTAAATTAAGAATTATTTATTTATAAATCTCTCATAATCTACACAATACACCACTAATAATTCTTCATTTTCAAGCAATTCAAAATAAATTTCTTTTCCAATGGGGGTAAAAAGAATTTGAATTGTCATGTATGTGAAAACAAATAATAACCCAATTAAAATCATGTACGATTAAAACTGAAGATTATGAAAACAAAGCTTACTCTAATTCTTATTTTTTTCCTTACAAACAGCATTTATACAAATGCATTTATTTTGCCAGTTAAGGATGCTGGTATTGATTTAGGAATATCAAAATCATTACATCCAATAAACGATGAAGAAGAACCATCAGCAGAACCCGGTGTAACATTAAGCGGATACATTACCGATAATTCGAACGGTGAAATATTAATTGGAGCAACGGTTTATGTTTCTGAATTAGGTATAGGAACTGCTTCAAATTCCTATGGGTACTATTCTATGGTAGTTTCAGGAGGCACTTACAACCTCGAGTTTTCATACCTTGGTTATAATACGCATAGTGTTAAGCTTAAGCTGGTTGACAGTAAAATAATGAATATTAGTCTTGCCGATTTAAGTGAAAGGCTAGAGGAAGTGGTTGTTTCGGCCGAAAAATCGAACAATAATGTTGAAAGCGTTAAAATGAGTGTGGTTAAAATGCCTGTAAAAATGGTAAAAAAGCTACCTAGTTTTATGGGCGAGGTTGACATTATAAAAAGCGTACAAATGCTACCCGGTATACAGAACGGTGGCGAAGGTAGTTCTGGTCTTTATGTACGCGGCGGTGGCCCCGACGAAAACTTACTATTACTTGATGAAGCACCTGTATACAATGCATCACATTTAATGGGTTTTTTCTCGGTTTTTAATTCCGATGCCATAAAAGATATTCAGGTTTATAAAGGAGGAATTCCGGCTCAGTATGGCGGCAAAGCATCATCGGTTATTGATATTAGAATGAAAGATGGAAACAATAAAAGTTTTCATGGTTCGGGTGGTATCGGTAGTATATCAAGCAGGTTAACTTTAGAAGGACCTATAATAAAAGACAAATGGAGCTTTATATTATCGGGGCGCAGAACTTATGCCGATGTGGTAGGAAAAATGGCAGGAATTGATGAGTTAAAAGAAAATAAACTGTATTTCTACGACCTTAATGGGAAAACCAATATCACGCTATCTGATAAAGATAAAATATTTGCCTCGGTATATACTGGAAATGATGCTTTTACGCTTGGAGAATCGCTTTATATGCGTTGGGGTAACTTAACAGGAACAGTTCGCTGGAATCATATTTTTGGCGATCGATGGTTCTCAAACACCTCATTAATTTATTCAAAATACGATTATAATCTTGGTGTACCTGGCAATGGAGCCGAACAATTCGATTGGTCGTCGCAAATTAAAGATTATAACCTAAAACAAGATGTTACCTATTTCTTGAACCCTAATAATAAAATGTCGTTCGGATTTAACTCAATTCTGCATCACTTTGTGCCAGGTAAAATTGAAGTAAATGAAAATTCGTTTTTTACCGATATTGAACTTACCCACTACAATGCGCTTGACAATGATATATATATTTCGAACGAGCAAAAAATTGGAAGCAATTTAACCTTACAATACGGTTTCAGATATTCTATTTTTCAACAAATTGGCGATGGTCAATTGAGAGAATATCAAAATCCTGAAAAACCTATTGCTGAAGAAATAACCAATGTTGAAGATTATTCATCGGGCGAATTTATTGGTAAACCCTATACAAATTTGCAACCACGTGTAGCGGGTAAATATTCTTTAGGATCTACAAGTTCTATCAAGGCATCATACACTAGGATGGTGCAAAACTTACACTTAATATCAAACACCAATTCCCCTACTCCGCTCGATATTTGGTTGCCAAGTAACAAATACATTAAACCTTTAATTATAGATCAGGTAGCTGTCGGATATTTCAGAAATTTTATGAACGATGCCTTTGAAACTTCCATTGAAACCTATTATAAAGATATGACCAACGTTATTGACTATAAAGACGGTGCCGAATTATTTCTAAATGAAGATTTAGAAACAGAATTATTAGAAGGTACGGGGTATTCATATGGTTTAGAAATGCTCGTAAAAAAACAGACCGGCAAATTTACCGGTTGGGCTTCATATACCTTAGCTAAAACCATGCGTAAAATTCCGGGCATAAGTGAAGGCAAAGCTTATCCATCGAACTACGATCGCACTCACGATTTCTCATTAATTTTAAGTTATGAAATAAATAAATACTGGAATGTATCAGCAAACTGGCTATTTTCTACTGGAAATGCTACTTCGTACCCTGTTTCAAAATACAATGTTCAGGGTAATACAATGTATGCGTATGCCGATCGAAATAGCTATCGAATTCCAAATTATCACAGATTGGATGCATCGGTAAATTATGACTTTAAGAAAAATGACACTCGAAAATATAAACAATCGTTAAATTTATCCTTTTACAACGTTTATATGCGAAGGAATGCCTATTCAGTCACATTCCGTCAGAATGAAGATAATCCAAATATATCAGAAGCTGTACGCCTATCAATTGTGGGCTCAATAATACCTTCAATTACTTATAACTTTTCTTTCTAAATCTTATTTATTCTTATCATGAAAAATTTTATAGCAATAATACTAGCATCAATTTTATTTGCATCGTGCGAAGATGTTATCGATGTTAAATTAAACGATAAAGATCAGGACTTGTACGCCATAGAGGCAAAAATAACTACAATAGATAATCCTTGGGTTATCGTTTCAAAAGTGTTGCCCGTAACAGTCGATGAGGCTTACGATGGCATAAGTAATGCTGTAGTTACCATATTTGATAATGCTGAACCATCAAATGCAGTAATACTTGTTGAAGATACTGAAATGAAAGGGTATTATGAAGTACCTGAAAACGAAAGCTATATGGGTACTGCGGGTAGAACCTATACGCTTAGCATTCTTACGCCAGAAGGATCTACTATTTCGGCTACTGAAACGATATACCCAGTAGTACCTGTCGATTCCATTCAAATTTGGCCATCGATGCGTGGTGACAAACGTTTTTTGGGTGTATTTACCTTTGGCAATGAAACTCCTGGCCCAGGTGATTACTACAAATGGGATATTTATGTTAACGATACTTTGTTAAACGATGTAGGTTCAATGGCATTTGCAAGCGATGAGATGGTTGATGGAAACTATATTTCAAGTCTTGAAATTTTTACCGACTTTCATGATCCAAGCGAAGAGTCAGAGCGCATATTAGGATTTGAGGATACAGTATACATTAAACAAACATCAATATCGGAATTTGCCTATTACTACTATTTTCAAATGGTAAACCAAGCCTCTACCGGATCAATGTTTAGTGTACCCCCTGCCAATATACCAAGTAATTTTACTGCGAGCAATGGCGAAAAAGTTTATGGCTTATTTACTGCACACGATGTTTCTGTTTCAAATTCAGTTGTTATTGATCAAGCTATTGAAAATGAAATACGAAAAGACTAAACCATTTCGGAGTGAAAATGCCATACCTGCCTGCAAGGCAGGCGTTTTAGCTACGATTGAAATTCGTTTATATTATAACAAGACATTAAATACTAGATTTTAGATATTACATTAAATATTATTATTTTTTGTCTAATATAAAGTCTAAGCTCTAATATCACCTAAAATTTTAGAAACTAAAGCAAGATTGTACTAAAATACATACTAGACTACCGACAAAAGCAGTGTTTCTTAAAAAACTACTTGCTTTTTAGTGTGGCTATTAAGAATGAGACCACAAAAAAAAAGCCAGACCAAATTTTTATATAAATCCGGTCTGGCTTAATTATCCGGTTGCTACTCCATTTTAAAAACCTTGAAAGAATGCGGTTTTAAAGTAATGGTGTAACTATTTTTTTCTTGTTTATTTAATTCTGTCCAACTTCCTGATGGCTTTCTTATTTCACCATTAAATGTTTCCTTAGAATTTAGGTCAGTTATTACGCTATACTCTTTTGAGGTAACAATAGCCATGTCTGAATTCTTATCTAAAAACGACTGAACAATAAAGGTAGAATCATTATACAAATAAAGCGCAATATTTGCAGGACCTTCCAAAGAAACTGGCAATTCATTGCAAAGCACTCCTCTAATTTTATTTAAAGCATTGTTGGGTAATTTGTATAAATCGGCAAAATTATCGGGTATTACCAATACGTACAACCTGCCTTTTCCATAATCGGCTTCATGCAATAGTGGCCAGCCATTGGTGCCATGCAGGCCCGATACTATTTCCCAAGAATCGTTAGTTAAATATTGAAGTTGCTGTATTATTATAGGGCTTTCAGCACTTTGAATTTCACCGCGTCCTGCCACAAAATCTTGTACTACAGCTTTTCTATCGGTATACTTAATTTCAGCAATTTGGTTAATGCCTTTATTCTGTAATTCTCTGAGCAATCCGGCTGTTATCACAACAGTTTTTCCATCAACCAGTTGTTTCTTAATTTTATCAACAATATCCGAATCAAATTTTGCTTGTTCAGTTAGTAAAATTAGCTTTTCGTCGGCCGGAAAATAAGGCAACTGATTCATTGGCAAACCGATCATTCCCAGGTAATTCTGTAAGTAATCTTCACCTGTACTATGATGGGGCTTGTAACTTGCTATGCCTAAAGGTTCACCAACCAAACTCATGGTTTTATCGGCAAGTTCAAACGCATGACCGGCCATTCGTGCTGTAGTCTTTTTCGTTATCTTTTGATTGGTATATCCGGTATGCCCCATCATTTCATCATAAGAAAAACTAGTCGCATTTCCTTGCCATGCAGCTCTCATATTCATAGAAATGGTATCAGTCATTTGTGCAAAAGAAAAAAGAGTAATTTCTTTGGCCCGGGCAAAGGCTGTTAGGCAAAGTTGCTCTTCGTACCTATCATTATTGCTGCTACCAAACGGATCAACCCATCCTCCTCCATTATTACCCGGAGTAATATTTTCAAAGTACCTTATAATGTTATAACTAAGGTAGGGCTGCAAATGTTGGGCACTAGTTCGCGCATTACGTGTTTCTGTTCCTGAATATATACCATCAAATAGTTTGGGTCCTCGATTTAAATCAAAGCCCAAACCTTGAAAATGTTCATACCAATTCGGATACTTAATAATTACTTTAACATTTGGATTTACCTTTTTCGCTGGATCTAAAACTAAGTTTTTACCTGCTTCTGCCATTAAATCCATACGGTATTGAGTCCAACTTTTTTCACCCTTATCTTTTATGGCATCATTGGTTTTGCAATTGGTAAAGAAAAAATCGTCGAGTATAAATTCGTCGAAATTTTTGGCGGTAAATTCAGCAATTTCTTTAACCTTCTTTCTATCCGACTCATTTTGATAACAAAATGTTTGAAAACGATTGGGTTCACTTACCGTATATGTAATTCCACCCGCAATCTCAATATTTCGCTTGGTAAAAAACTCCTTGGCAATATCAAGTGTTTGCTGATCAACAATAAGTAAATCGCGGTGGGTTTCCAGGTAAACCTTATCCACTTTCAGTTGATTGCTAATTATATCCCAGCGAGGCTTTAAATAGTTAATGGTATCAGCCATTTTAGCTACCTCGTAGGCCCTACAATAAACTGACACTTTAAAATTCTCATAGTTTTGAGCAAATATATAGATGCTCAAACTAAACAATACGCTTGTTAAAAATAATTTCTTCATAGTTTTAATTTTGTTAAGTGCTAAAAATAAACAAAATAGGTGATGTGTCGGTTTTTAAAAGCAATCAAAACAAGACCTAAAATCACTTAAAAATCCTCAGATATTTAATATTGTGCAAAATCCTAAGTTAGGTAATAAGGAAATAACACTACCTTCTTCAAAAGATTAGATAAATAAGCGCACAAAACAACACGATCAAACACAAATAACTAAAATCAATATGATTCTCAAAATTACTTAAAACAGATTCTAACACAGCATTCTTTTAAGCAGCAAAGATAACATTATGCTCCGAACGCCAGATATTGACCTTCAGGTCGGTATAAATTTGGGTTATCGTTATCAAAAGCCTGGAGGCAAATTCATTTTTAGAGCAAAAATGGTCTTTCTGGGTATTGAATTTGGACTGAGATTCGCTTTTTAAGTAGTGTAACGAATATTTTCAACCATTATTCAAGCAATTGACTGACAGTAGAATACAACCACAACTTCTCTCTCGTCACCGCATCACTAAAAATCGAATCAAGCTTCATTTGGTGGTTCTTATTACTCTAGAGAATAGTGGGCATTAAAGTATTCAAAACTTTAATGCTTAGATTCAAATTTATTTCGCTTTATTGGCATTTTTAATTAGTACCATTTATAGATAAATGCTGATTTTACGATGATTCATTTTCGCTCACCTTTTCTGACATTTTTATTGGTTTTTATCGTTTTTCAGGCTCTTGGTCAGGAAAGCCTTAAAATTAATCAAATAAAATTTTACGGAAATGATTCAATTTCAGAAGATGCGCTAATAAAACTAATGAATACAAAACCGCGTTCACTAGTTGAAAAATCAGAATTCTGGAAAAAGGACAGCTATTTTTCTCAATATATATTGGAAGAAGATATTGTGCGCTTAAAAAAATACTACCAACAAAATGGATTTCTCTATCCAGAAATAACATTTGAGTTAACACCCAACAAAAACAATAAAAAAATAAAAATAAGCATCCTCATAAATGAGGGATCGTCTATTACAAATGGTGCTATCAACTATTATTACATTGGCGATTCTGCTCATCGGGAAATCATGGATTCTACAAAAATAATAATGCCTTTAAAACCAAAACTTAGGTTTCGTGATGATGATGTAAAAGCTACAGAAAAAATTATTAAGGAATTTTATGGCAATAATGGACATCCGAATGCTACCGTTTTAAAAGATATTCAATTAAATGAAAACTTAAATATTGCCGATATAAACTTCAATATTAATTCAGGTCCTAAAGCGTATTTTGGAGAAGTAAGCTTACAAGGAGACTCATTAATTCCTCGGTCTTACATAAAAAAGCGTATTGAACTTCATCCTGGTGAAGAATATTCACAAAGCAAATTGGACAATACCCAGCAAGAGTTATTTAACACCGGATTGTTCAGATATATAACCATAAAAACCAGGTTAGATAGCATTGAAAATGCTAAAGTTCCTATTTTAATTCAGGTAAAGGAAATGCCCCGATGGTCTTTTAAAATTGGTCTGGGCTATGGTACTGAAGATAAAGTACGAATTTCATTTCTACTTACCCGATTGAACTTTATAGGGGGTGGACGAACATTAATATTTAAAGGACAGCATTCCTATTTTGTTCCTTTAAGTTTAGATGCTAAATTTATACAACCCGATGTTGTTTTAAACAATCTCGATTTAATTCTAAATCCTTTTCTATCAAGGGAACGTGAAGATAGTTATGAGGTTGAGAGATTGGGAACCGCAGTAACATTTCAAAAAATTTTTACAAAAAAGACCGCTACATACATATCTTACAATTTGGGAATAGATAAGGTGGATTTATCAAGCAGTGGCAGTTTAATCTCAGAAGAAACTCCAATTAATTCAAAAAATAATAAGTCGGGATTAACACTTGGTTTTAACCATAATACAAGCAATGACCCGTTTTCACCCACAAATGGATGGAAATTTAACACACTGGGAACCTATATGGGAATTGGTTTTAACTCGCAATACCATTATTATAAATTAATTACTGAAGGCGATTATTTTATGCCAGTAGGCAAGAGACTGGTTTTTGCGTGCAAATTAAAAGGAGGCATAATTGAGCCTGTTCAAGGCGATTTAAGTACGCCCATTGAAGACCGATTTTTAATGGGGGGTGCACTTTCATTGCGCGGATGGGGTAGAAACCAAATTTCACCTGTGAATGATGATGGCGTTAAAATAGGAGGTAACATAATGCTTGAGAGTAGTGTCGAATTTCGATTTCCTATTTATCGCATTTTTTCAGGTACAAGCTTTATCGATTTTGGAAATACCTGGGAACAATCGTTTGATTTCGATATAAGCAAGCTACTTTACAACTTTGGTTTAGGCTTACGTATTAAAAGCCCAATTGGGCCAATACGGTTTGATGTTGCTACACCAATTTTTGATCAAAAATTTAATGCACAGTTTTTTATTACAATTGGGCATGCATTCTAATTTAAGCCATGCCGGTAATTTTAAATATAGAAACGGTTAAATGAAACAAACAGTTAAAATTATAAGTTATTTTGGTTCAGGCTTGGTAATTCTGTTGCTTATACTGTTTTTGCTCATTTCAAGTGGCGCATTAAATCCGGTAATTACAAAAATTCTGAATACTTTAAGTAGCCAACAATTAAACGGATCACTTGCTATTGAAAGCATAGAAGGCAATTTATTTCATGAATTTTCACTAAATAATATACAAATAACTGAAAATAATTATCCGCTTATAGCTATTAATTCTGTGGAAATTAAGTATGATATTTGGGAATTAAAACAGAAAAAAATTAGCATTGATCATCTTATTTTAAACCAAACTCATCTGTATTTAATGCAAAATAAAGATAGCCTTTGGAATATTGAAAAGCTGATTTCAATGAATGAATCACCTGATGAAGATAGCTTGCCTTTCACATGGGGAATAGAGATTGGAGCTATTCAAATCGAAGAATTTGAAGCTGACATTGAACCCGCAGATACGGCACTGAGTATTCCACACAATATTAAGTTTAATACAATGCTATATTTTTCTTATGTAAATAATAAGGTGCGTTTGAAAATGCAGCAATTTGATGTAAAAACTCAAAACCCCGAATTTCAAGTAAAAAATTTGAATTTTTCTGCTGAACTCACAGACTCTATACTGAATTGGAGTGATTTTGAACTTAAGCTAGCGCATTCTAATATCAGTTCATCAGGCACACTACCCCTAAATAAACGTTCTCTGGCTCAATTAAATATTACAGCCTCGCCTCTCGATTTTAACGATTTTAAACCTTGGCTTCCGAATGTTTATGGCAACCCTGAAATAAATATCCAATTAGCCAATACATCGGGGGTTTCAAAAATTGATTTCAGTTTAATTCAAAATGAGCAAAAAGTAAAACTAAAGGGTACAGTTAAAGATTATGATAGCATTCCCATCTATAATTTTTTATTAGAAACCGATAGCCTCGATCTTGCCTATTGGACCCATAACCCTGAATTTAAATCGAGTGTAAAAGGAAAGTGTGACATAAGTGGCGAAGGATTTGATTTTAAGGAAAATAGCATGACGGTACTCGCCCAATTTGACGATGTTCGTTATGAAAATTACAATCTCGAAAACTTTTCACTTTCTTTTTCAAAGCAAAAAGAAAATTTAGATGCTAAATTAAAAACCAACACTATTCTTGGCAGTTTAAATTCCAACATTCACATTTCAAATCTATTTCAGATTCCAGTGTATGATGCGAATTTAACTTTGAGACATTTTAATTTGGCAAAATTAACGACTGATAAAAAATTAGAGTCGGACTTGAATATTTCGCTAACAGCAAAAGGAAGGGGTTATGAACCCGGTAAAATGCATTCAAGCATTGTTCTACAATCAAATAATTCAGTGCTTTTTAATGAGCCCATTCACGATATGTCTGCACGAATAAACATAACTGAACAAATGTATGCGATAAAAGGCTTGGTTTTCAAAACTTCTTATTTATCGGCTATGATTGAGGGAAAAGGAAATTTCTCGGAAGATAATAAATTGAGTTTTAGCCTCAAGTCAAAAAATATTGAACCTGTTTTATCCATTTTGGGCTTTACCCCTATTCATTTTGAAGGTACAATTGCTGGAGCCATTTCTGGTCCTTTAAACGCTTTGAATTTGGACTCTGATATTGATATTAAATTACTTGGAGCTGATTCGTTGATTCTAACCAATACAAAAGCCAATATCAAAACAAAATTTTCCTTGGATCCAAATAAGCAACACAACAATAATTCTAATGATATTCTGCACTTATCGGAAATTACCTTACAGAATATAAATATGAGCACAAGTGCCCATATTGGAACTGTAGCATTCTCTTCGTATGCAATGGGTAATATTGATTTAGAAGCTTATAAAAAAACCGAAACAATTAAGGGGAATATTTCTTCACAAGGCCATTTTGGAAGTGTTGAAACAGACTTTATGATGGCTCAAATTTTTAATCTTCCTCACTATTCTTTTAATGCAACCTTAAATAATATTGACCTGGCGCAACTTACAGGCAACGACTCACTTTATTCCAATTTAAACCTTAAAATTAGAGCTCAAGGAAATGGATTAAATCCAGATTCGTTAAATATAAAGCTTGATTTAAAATCAAATGAATCAATGATTTTTGGTTGGCCCATTGAAGATTTTGACAGTAAAATAATCTATAATAAAGGACATTACCGCCTTGAAAAATTAGGAATTATTACCCCATTTTTAACTGCCCGAATTACCGGTGAGGGTGATATAACTGCAAATAATAACCTTGGTTTTTATCTTAAAACTAAAGATTTAGAAAAAATCAATCCAACATTGAGACCAGGTAAATTGATGTTTAAAGGCGAAATAGTTGGGAAACTAACCGGCACCGTCGATTCACTAAATATATCATCTATAATAAATGTTGAACATTTTCAAATAGACACTATTCGCATTGAAAAAATATTGGCTGATGCGTCGCTAAAGAAAAGAGACAGCAGCTATACTGGGCAAATTGATTTACAACTGTATGATTCAAAAATTCAGGATCTTGAATTTAAAAAAATGCAATTCACCTCCAAATTTACTCAAGAGAAATCCATTAATTTCTTTAGCTATTATTCTTCAGATTCTTTGCAAGGGAAAATTCTTACTGAAGTTAACTTTAGTCAAAATCCAACGATCTATTTTAATGAAATTGCCTTAACATTTCAAAATAGTTTATGGGAAGGCGGAAGCAATTCTACCTTTATGCGTTTCGGTAAAGATTCAATAGAAATAAATGACTTGAATATTACGTCAAATGGAAGTGCATTTAAAGCCGATGGAATTTTTGCTTTTAAAGGAAATGAGGATTTGCATATTGAAATTAAGGATATGGATTTATTAGGGTTACCCGGCATTCACTTTTTTCCATATCCGGTTTCAGGTAATTTAAACGGAAAAATCAATATTACAGGCACTGCCAATAACCCAATCATTGATGCTGCCATCAATATAATCAATCCTGTAATTGATACTTTTCATCTTCAAAAAATAGCGACATCATACAATTATTCTAATGAGAAATTTATTTTGAATGCTTCTGTTGATGATAATATTTCAAGGTTGCTAACAGCAAATTTAGAAATTCCTTATCAGTTTTCATTTACCGAAGCTGTTAAGATGCCTCCAAAGGAAACTCCCATTAATTTTAATTTAATTCTAAATGAATTTGATCTTCACAGAATTAATCGATTAATTCCATTGAACGATGCCCGTTTTAATGGGTACCTGACTGCAAATTTAAATTTACAGAATACAATTTCCAATCCAAAAGTTAGTGGGAATTTAAATATAAAAAAGGGCGATTTTTCTTATCGTAAGTTGGGTATCTTCTATAAAAATATAGAACTGAACAGTATTTTAAACAACAATCAGTTAAAAATTGATAGCCTAAGTATTTTCACCGCTAAGGGCAAATTACAATTGAATGGCTCCGTTGAAATAGATTCTTTATTTCAGGGTGAATTAAAATATGTAGACTTAAATATGAATGGGCAAAACTTTAAAATGTTTGATTCGGAAATTGCATCAGCTGTCATAAACACCAATATAAATTTGAAAGGAACACCAGAAAATCCGGTTTTTAAAGGAAATCTTGCCATGGTGAGATCATCATTTAATGTAGATTTATTCTTAAAAGAGTTTAACAAGGTTTACGACAATTCCGAACAACCCATGTTAATAGTTGCTAAAAATTCTTCCATGAGCCTTGATATCACAGATAAAATTCAAAAAGATACCTTGAGAAAGCCTGCGCCCAATATGTACAAAAACCTTAAAGGGCAGTTTGATATTGAAATACCTCGCAACTCATGGGTTAAAGGAAAAAACATGAATTTTGAATTGGCCGGAAGCATTAAAGCCATTAAAGTGGATGATAAAATTGATGTTTTTGGGTCATTAAATGTGAAAAGAGGATATTATAAACTTTATGGCCGACGGGTAGATTTTGAAGAGGGCAAAGTTACTTTTACAGGGGGAACTTCCTTTAATCCGGAAGTTAATTTTATACTGGCCTATAGTTTTCGCGACCCTGAAAATGCGCTAAGAAAGCTTAAAGTTAATATTACGGGAAGGCTTATGGAACCAAAACTTGCTTTTGTTATTGATGATGTGCCCATTGAAGAAAAAGATGCCATTTCGTATTTAATTTTCAACAAAGGAGTTAATCAGCTTGATACGCGAGAAAATAATGCAGTAATTAACAGCAATATTGATTTTGCTTTCGGGCAATTATCAAATGTGGTTAAAGATGCTCTACAATCAAAAATAGGCTTGGATGTTATTGAAATAAAAGGCAATAAGGGATGGACACAAAGCACCATATCAACTGGAAAATACATAACAAACAATCTATTTTTAAACTATGAGCATACTTTTGCCATGGATAAAAAAAATAAAGTAATTGAACCTGAAAAAATTACGCTTGAATATCAGTTTTACCGGTCCCTATTTTTACAAGCTACAAACCAAAGCTCCAATTCAGGATTCGATTTTGTACTCAAATGGACATGGAAATAATACCCTAAGTTCAATAAAACATAAGAACTAAATACTTTCACAAACACCACAACTAGTTTCTATAAAAACAATTTGTATTTTTGAGCAAATTATCAAGATATGGATACCACTGAGATATTAATAAAAATAAGAAAAATTGTTCGTTCAGTAGATATAGAGTCCAAGAAAATTCAAAAGGAATATGGCGTTAGTATTCCTCAAGTACTTTGTTTGAATTTTTTACATAGTACTCCCAGCGATCAAGCTACTCAACAAGAAATTATAACTTTTCTTAATCTTAATTCGAGTACCGTAAGTGGAATTATTAACAGACTTGAAAAGAAAGGGCTATTGGCTAGATTACCCAAGTCAGGTGATAGGCGGGTAGTTAATATTGCATTAACTTCCTCAGGTGATAAGTTATTAAGTACAATCCCATCACTTCTACACGAACAATTATCTGAGAAACTCCAAAAGCTCGATGAGTCAGAACTTAAAAAGGTTGAAGATAGTTTGAATACGCTCGTTACATTACTTGATATTGAACAAATAGAAGCCTCTCCAATGATAGCATTACAGATTGACACAGAAGAGATTGATGTCGAAGAATAACAAGTTGCAATAAAATATTTTTCCGCCCATCATTTAAGTATTATTTCATTTTATTAAGATTAAATTAGTATTCTCATATCCTTTTAGTAATTTTGTTCGCATAGAAACTATATTTTAAAACAGCTTAATTGTTGGCATAGCATAGCGAATTTTTATGAGTTTAAACAAGCTCAGAATAAGTCTTGCACTGTTATGGTTACAAATTGCACGAAGTATAAAAAAAGTTTGATTGAAGATATTATGGCTTCTATAAATACGGAATAAAATAACGAAAGAAGATAAAAATGATATACAACAACGCTCAAAAAGAAATTGCAAATAAGATTGAGGGTGAACCTAAGATTTCAAATTGGAAAGATTGGAGATGGCAGTTAAAGCATGCAATAAGGTCACTTGAGAAGTTTGAATACCTTACGGGCATAAAATTTAGTGATGATGAAAGAAGAGATTTAAAAAAAACATTTGGCAAATTTCCATTATCTATCACTCCTTATTATCTATCGCTAATTGATAAAAAGAATTATAAAAATGATCCTATTTTTAAACAAGCATTTGGTGGAATTGAAGAGCTGACAACTATAAATTCAGAACATGAAGACCCACTATCAGAAGATAAAGATAGTCCTGTACGGGGAATTACACATAGGTATCCTGACAGAGTTTTGTTTCATGTTAGTAATGTGTGTTCAATGTATTGTAGGTTTTGTACAAGAAAAAGAAAAGTGGGCGATGTTGACTTTGTACCCTCTAAAGACGAATTAGCAGAAGGTATTAATTACATTAAGAACACACCACAAGTGAGGGATGTATTACTTTCCGGAGGTGACCCATTTATGCTTTCTGATGATAAAATTGATTGGTTACTATCCGAAATAAGTCAAATACCTCATGTGGAAATAGTTCGTATAGGAACAAGAATACCGGTTGTGCTACCTTATCGGATTACTGATAATTTAGTTTCTATTCTTAAAAAGTATCAGCCACTGTGGATAAACACCCATTTCAATCACCCCAATGAATTAACTACCTCATCTAAAGAGGCTGTTGCAAAATTAGCCGATGGTGGTTTTCCATTAGGTAACCAATCTGTCTTACTTGCTGATGTGAATGATTGCACAAGAATTATGAAATCGTTGCTACACAAACTTGTTCAGAATAGGATACGCCCCTATTATTTATACCAGTGTGATTTATCGGAAGGTCTATCGCATTTCAGAACACCTATTGGAAAAGGGATTGAGATTATGGAAAGCTTAATAGGCCATACAAGTGGTTTTGCACGTCCTACATACGTTATTGATGCTCCCGGTGGCGGAGGTAAAATACCTGTAATGCCAAATTATATTATTTCTTGGTCAACAAATAAGGTTGTACTAAGAAATTATGAGGGTGTGATAACTACTTATAAAGAACCTGACAGTTACGAGCCTAAATTGTGCGATAGAGATTGTGATAATTGCAATTTAGATTTAAATCTAAATGAAAAAGATGAAACGGAAGCTATCGGTATAGAGAAACTACTTTCGGATTCATGTGATACCATTTCTTTAGTACCAGAAAACAACGAACGATTGCAGAGGAGAGATGATAATGAATGATACAATTGAAACCTTAAAAGGAGGTTCTATTATTCAGCATGGAAAGCATAATGATAGAATTTATTTAATAAAACTCAATAATGACCCATTAACTGCTTTAGAGTCATTAAAAGTATTAGCAAATGAAAATAAATATGCCAAAATCATTTGCAAGGTTCCGTTTGAGCACGTACCCCTCTTTTTTTCCGATGGATTTATAATGGAAGCAACAATTCCTCGGTTTTATAAAAAAGATACCAACGTGTTCTTTATGTCAAAATTTATGGACTCTGACAGACTAATGAGTCTGGAAAAAGATAGTTTTAATGAACTCAATAAGCTTCTAGTAGCAAAGGAAACTAATAATGTAAAGGCAATGCCAAAGCTTAAATTGCGGAGATTAGATAAAACCAATATTGAGCGTATTGTTGAAATATATAGAGATGTTTTCTTAAGCTACCCTTTTCCTATACATAATCCGGATTACATACTTAAAACAATGGATAATGATGTGCAGTATTATGGTGCTGAAAAAGGAGGGAATATTATTGCTATAGCATCTTGTGAAATTGATTTTATGGAAAAAAATGCAGAAATGACTGATTTTGCTACCGATTTGGCATTTCTTGGAAATAATTTATCTTTTTTTCTTTTAAAACACATGGAGGATGAAATGAAAAAGCAAGGCTTAAAAACATTATACACCATAGCTCGCTTGAAATCAATTCCAATGAATAAAACTTTCATTAGGCACAATTACACCTATTCCGGCACTCTAATAAAAAACACAAATATTGCCGGAACTATTGAAAGTATGAATATTTACTACAAACATATATAATATGGCAAATAGTTTATGCGAATATGCTAGCAAATGCCCTGATTTTCAGGGGAAAGAAAGCACTAATGGAATACCTCTTCAACTTTTTAAAAATGTTTTCTGTAATAGAGGTATACGAGGATGGAGTAACTGCAAACAATATTTAGCAAATCAGGCTAATGAAACCAAGAGTAAACATGAACATGAAGAAAACACAAGACACAAATAATTTATTGATAAAGAAAAAACATAATTCAATACATATGGGATAATGAGAGATGCACAAATGAACATGTTATTAAAAATCTAAAACCATCCTATACAAAAGGTTAAAATTTGATTAGGTCATTGATCCATAAAGGATGCCTAAGCTTTATTGAAATGAGTTCATTATTGGAGTTAATAAAAATATAGAAGAACTCGCTCAAATAAGCATAAAACAGAAATGAAAGAAATAATTCTCTCTATAATACTGTTGCTGGTATTGCTAAATCCTTTCTTGAATATTGTTTTTTTGGTTGGCATTGTTAAGAAAAAAACAATGATTGGGTTCTCAAAAATACTTTTAAGAGCTGGTATTATTAGTTTTGTGGTTTTTTCTGCGTTCGCAATCATTGGCGATGCTATTTTTAGCAATGTATTTAATGCAAGTTTTGCTTCCTTTCAAATACTCGAGGGTGTATCGTTTCTTTATTAACGGGTTTACAATTCGTTTTTAAAGGGAGTGCTACTATTGAAGCATTAAGAGGGGAATCTAAGCATATAGCAGGTGCTATTGCAATGCCCATATTTATAGACCCAGAAACTATAAGTTAGTGTTATCATAGGGGAGCAGTTAGATAGAATTCTGGCTCTAATAACCATTTCTCTAACAATCATTCTTTGTGTTTCAATCATTCTTTTACTTAAAGTCATACATGATAAAATACACAAAATAAAGGAAAAACTCATTGAGCAATAATTGTTATTGCAGGACGAGTCATTGCTTTACTTTTGGGAACAGTGTCTATTGAGCTAATTATGTCGGGAGTACAATTCTGGGTAAAACATAAATTTTAGCATTCATTCACTTTATTGACATTCCTATTTTTTGCACTTACCTATTAGCTATGTTTGGGGTTGGGTTCTATTTTTAAGAAAAAATAAAACTACTGATAATTACTTTGTTGGTGGAAGAAATATGAATAATCTTCATATTGTACTATCGGTTGTTGCAACTGATGTTATATTCGTATTCGTTTATGTTTTCAGAAATGATTGTCACGGTATTAGTTGCACTATTTAGTGCGTGCAAGAAAACTCGGTCTCTGATAAGAAAGCTCCAAGAATGAGGCTTTCGCAGCATTGAAAATCAGGAGTTTACTTTCGTAAATGACTGGTTGAAATGCAAGAGTAACGAA
>JAQICC010000242.1 GCA_027858735.1 Salinivirgaceae bacterium | reverse complement strand
TTTACGTTGTAACTATCTTAAAGATAACAATTTACAATGCAATATGCAACCTTTTTTGCAACTAATTTAATTTATAACATTCTGATTGTTTGAGTATTATGAAGTCCGAAACTTCAGTTTATATCTTTCTAACCTTAAGTGAAAAGGGAGCTTCTTCAATAGCATTAAACTTGGTGGTGTATATATCTCCGATTTAGTAATAGTCTCACAATGATGGTTAAATTTCTACGTGGACAGTTCTGATAGTCATCGAAAGCTGACACCAAATTTCGATGACTTTGCACTGAATGGTTCGTCAGTATTATTTGTCGGTGCCTCAGGGCTTATTCCATTACAACAATACTTTTAAAATAAAAGGTTTGATTACATTCCATTTTTATAATATAATTTCCCGGGGCAATATCTGAAAGATCAAGTCGAAGTACTCCTGACGCAGTTTCACTCTGGGATGCTTTAAGCATTTTTAGTAAAATTCCTGATAGTGTAAACAAAGTAATTTCAACTTCCTTTTCCCGCATGAATGCAGAACGCAGGCTTAGGTATGTTTTGACTGGATTTGGAAATACGATTAAATCATTTTCAATGGCATTTGATTCAATATTTCCTGATGAAATAGCTTTTGTTACTATATCAAAATCTTGTATAAGATCAACTTCAAAATCTAAATTTTCATGCACCTCGTTAGGGTTAATAATTGCTATTTGATAAGTCGACTTTTGCGTTATACCAATAATATCAACATACAGTGAATAATTGCCGGTGTTAACATTTGAAAATACAAATAAGCCGGAGTTGTCGGTTTGAGTAAAAGCAACCGGATTATCTGATATTTCATCAATTAACATTACATCTACATTTCCCATAGGTGGAAAGGTTGATTTAAGACCACCTATATTCTCCGTAATTTTTCCAGATATTGTTCCTCTGCCTACCGTGCTTGATATATCTTCAAGCATATTTACTACTAAAGAGATAGAATCTTCACAACCTAGGCTTATTAATTGTGCATTTTTCCAATTGTATTCATTATCATAATAACTCTTCATTATGTCTTGGTACTCCATTTCTATTGTCGAATCAGGATGAACACAAACAATGTATTGTCCATTTAATAAATTAGCAAATTCAAATAAACCATTTACTTCAAGGCCAATTTCTGAAATGAGATTGTATTTATTAGCCTGCACTTTAAACAGAGAAACAAGTGCTGCATTTGCCTCAATAAAGCCGCTGTGTTTGGCTACGCCTGATAGATTTGCTTTTGCTTTTACTTTCAAAGTGGTTTGCCAAGTGCTTGAGCATTTATTTCCGTCACTTACAGTCACTTGATAGTATCCAGCTGATAAATCGGTTTGATTTTGATCAAAGGAACCGTTCGACCAGCTGTATGTATAGGGTTCTATTCCCCCGGTGATATTCAAGTAAATTTTACCAGACGCATTCTCATCACATCCATCGTTTATGGTTAATCCTGAAACATTAAACCTTGTTGCAGGTTCAGTAATGGAATATTTTGAGTAGTTATAACAGCCATTTTTATCGGTAACAATCACCCAGTAATCTTTGGCTATAGCTTTAAGCTGATCCTTTCCCTCAAAGCCATTTGACCATTTATAGGAATAGGGTTCAGAACCACCTGCTACATCTAAAACTATGCTTCCTGTATTTTCACCTTTACACAACACATTGGTCGAAATTGCTGTTAAGCTCAATACTGAATCGGGTTGGGTAATTGCCAGCTCTTTCGTAATACTTTGACCAGATTTGTCGCTTACTGTAACTGTATATATTCCAGCTGCTAAGTCCTTCTGGTTTTGTTCCTTTGAACTATTCGACCAATTAAAGTTATAGGGGGTTTGTCCTCCCTCAACGAACAATATTATACTCCCTGAAGCATCGCCATAACAATTTACATCAATGGTTGAGTCAACAACAAAGATGTTTTCTTCTGATTCAACAATTGTTAAGTTCAAGGTAACTACCGAATCACAACCAAACATATTGGTTAAGGTATGCGTGGCAGTAGTGTCACTTTCATAATAAGTCACTCCATCTATCCATGTAAAACTTCCATAGGCAGTCTGAACATCTGTTCCTGTTGTGTTTTCAAGTATGGTTAAATTTAGCGTTACAATGCTATCGCAACCATTGGTATTAGTTAAAGTATGCGTTGCAGTAAAGTTGCTTTCTGTATAAGTAACACCATCTATCCATGTATAACTTTCACAGGTATTCACAAATAATGTATGCCTGTATATTTGGCGTTCGTCGGTAATGGTAATTGTGACCGTTATTTCTGTTTGTCCTGTACTATCCCTAACGGTAACAGTATATTCTCCTTCGGCAAGGTTGGGAAATTCATTGCTTTGCTGATAGTTTATTCCGCCATCGATAGAGTAGCTTAGTTCGCCAACTCCGCCGCTTGCAATAACCTTTATTGATCCTGCATCATCAGAAAGACAATCCATGATATCCGATTTTTCGACAGAGTCTATTTCAATGTCAGGTATGTTGTTATCTATCATCACATAAATGGTATCTGAATTAACGATACCGTCTGAATCGGTAACTGTTACAAAATATTTGCCTTCAACAGTAACTGGAATGGTGGTGTTTATGGTATCTCCCGTAGACCATTTAAATTGAGTAAAATCTGCATTTATCGATAACCATATCGTATCGCCAGATTGCATAAAAATATCGCTGCCCAATTCCAGCAATGCGGCATCTGCTGTTAGCTTAAAAGCAGTAAAATTACTCCCTTTCGCGGCATACAGCAGCTTATTATCCTTGCTTAACCTGAAAGTACTATAATTAAAACCGAGCATTTCTTTTACGTAAGTTAACATACCGGTTTCTATGTCTCTACGGAATATTTTCAGGTAATTATTATCGGATTTCACGTAGATAAACTGATTATCGGCTGTAATATCCATTAACGAATAATTTTCGCAAGAACTACCTCCTAAAGAATCTGCTGGAATGGCTGCCAGTTGACTTAGGATTCCGTTTTCAGGGTTAATCGAAAACAGTGTTAACATATCACTTCCGGTAGCGACGCAGTACAAGAATTTATTGTCGTTACTAATTAAAAAATCGCCCTGGCCACTAATGCCTGAAATTCCGTCTTCGCCACTGGTTAACTGTTCTATGTATTCCAGTTTTCCGGTATTTTCGTCCCGTTTAAAGGATACAATTTTATTCCATTCTGCTTTTGTATAAATGTATTTATTATCGGGCGTCATTTCCATTAATTTTGCACCCCATAAACTTTCAATCCCAAGAGAATCGGTTTTTATTAGTTGATGCATTATAAGACTGTCGCCTTCTATTCGAAACACCATGAGAGCATAATCCAGATATTCCGAAATGAGGTACAAGTAAGCACCGTCGTTCGAAATTCTGATAGTATTGCTTCCTCTGAGCTCTTCGAAGCCAACAGTATTGGAATTAATGGCATGTGCAATTTTTAATGAATCGGGGGTAGAGGATAATTTATTGGTTGACATAATGCCATAGGTCCCACAGGAATATACTTTTTGATTATCGGGGCTTATTTGTGCACTGTACACCGAGGCCATGGCATATACCTTGTTCGAATCGTATACCAGCGCACTTTCGTAGCTTAGTGAATCGGTTCCGTGACGTCTGAATAAGGCCAAACCGCCACTGTAGGAACATACGTAAACATTGTTTTCGCTATCGTCTATGATATAACTACAGTATCCAATACCATTAATTCCTCCCTGTCCCTGAATAAAATGTTCTTTATAAACTAAATTTTTCGTTGCATTTAAAACAAACCTTGAAACGGTGTTATTGAACCTGTCGACTGCATATAAATCGTTATTCACCGAGTTTATATTTATATCGGTTATACCATCTAAAGGGAAAACGCTTCTGGAGTTATAGCTTATGTCTGATTTATATGTTAGAGCACCGCTGCTTGTATTTCTTGAAAACACAAATACCCCGTTAGTTCCAATATCCGAAACAAATAATGTTTTATTATCCTTCGAAAGTTCCAGTCCATCGGGTGAGTTAAGTTGAAAAAGATCATCATCACTTGGTTCTTCCAACTCACCAAAACTTTCTACGAAAGTAAGGTCGCCGGTAGTGCTGTTACGCGAAAAAACTGTTAAATACGTATTGGTATTCGAACAGGTATAAAGGTGTTTTCCATCGTCTGACATCTCCATAAATTCCACAAAACCAATCCCGGCAATACCATTTACACCATCGATTAATTCTTTCACAAAAGTAAGCTTACCGGTGCTTGTATTTCTGCTAAAAATGGTAATGGCATCGTCATCGTGGGCTGCGGTATACACAAATTTACCATCGGGTGATACTTCCACACACTTCACATATTTCAACCTGTTTACACCATTTTGTCCGTCAACATGCTTTTCTAAATAGCTTAATGCACCCGTTTCTGTATTCCTCGAATACACGAGTAAGGTATTATCGTAATAAGAAGGGACATAGGCATTCTTACCATCCGGACTAAACTTCACCACCATTGGAGTTCCCTGGGAAGGATCGGTATAAGACTCCACATAGCTTAGCAGTCCGGTAAGTACGTCTCTTGCATACAGAATCACCTTATTGTTTGTGAAAGAAGATACGTAAAGAAATTTATCATCGGGACTTATATTTACATAATTGAAACCGGTAAAACCATTGTCTTTGCCCCATAATGTACCAATTAGTTGCATGGAACTGTCTGTTTCGGAAATTTTAAAAATGGTGATGGCATCATCGTCCCAGGAGAGGGAATAGGCAAATTTACCATCTGAAGAACTCACAATATCGGCACTCCCATCGAGGCCATGTATTCCGCCATCTAAATTATTGATGGAACTAATACTCTCTAGTTGAGAAAATACAGGAATTGTTAAAACGAGCAACAGGAAGAAAGAGAAAGCGCTTTTCATGATGAACGGTTTGGTTAATTTATTATGGTCAAATTTAGTCATTTTCTTTATTAGTCAAAGTATTTAAATCTACGTTTAAAAATCAGCCCGTTTTATGCCGGATAAAATCACCTCGAAGTCCTGAAGGAATAGTTAGTATAACAGAATCATTTTGTATTGGTATAAGTTTATCATCTTTAATGACTGCAGAATATTGGCTAAAAACCATATTAGAAATAAATGTAAAATATAGGATTAGTTTTAAGGTCTTAGTCATTTATTCTTTATTTAAGGTTCTACTACCATCTGTGTGGAAGAATTAGCTTTGTAGCATGATAAGAATAGTAGATTTTTTCAATTTGATTCTAGATTTTGGTGATGAATGGGTTGTTGACTCAGTTGAAACTGACC
>JAQICC010000153.1 GCA_027858735.1 Salinivirgaceae bacterium | reverse complement strand
CGCATGAATATAAAAACCCTAAGCAGATAAACAGAATTATATGAAAAATATTTTTACCTGATAACATCATAATTTGTTTGGTTGTTAGGTTTTTTTCTATGGACATAAAATTCTCTATTGAAGCTAATGGCAAAGCTTAAATTATTTATCGAAAATAAATTATCTTGATAGATATAATCCCAGTTAAGCGATTCGTTTATCAAATTTGCTTGGTCTGAATTCCCTTGATTCATTAACCCCACTTTGTATCGAAAACAAACTTGAATATTACTTCTGCCAAGGTCAATTTTAGTACCAGCTCCTATAATACTCATTAAGTTGTAGGGTTTTCTCAGTTCTTTTGTTTGAATCTCAGAGGGTTCCTCCGGAGCAAGCTCATTATTGTTGTATGATATTATACCATTTATATTTCCTGAAAGGAATAAGTCAAATGAAGCACCTGCTTCACCAAAAAATTGAAAGTTGTTTATTTTATAAAAATAGTATGAACCGGAAATTGGGAAGGTAATATAATTCATTGTTTCTGTAATAGTTACAATGCTTTTACTGTAATTATTCTCTATAACTTTAGATTTTAAAAACGAAAACGAGGGCTCTAAATTAATGTCCCATATATGGTTTAAATGGTAGCTAGCTTTTATACCAGCCGTAATACTCATGCCACCTGAGCTATATTTAGGGTTTGATTCTGAAAAATCATTTAAACTTATTGGTTCCAATAAATAGGGCATGGTTAAGCTTGGTGAAAAAATTGGTCCAATTGAGAAAACCGGTGTGGTATTAAAAGAATTATAAAGCTTTATAAACTCAACAGGGTCAACAGCTTGATTTACTTTATACTCGGGGTCAATTTTAAGTAATTTCAAGAGTGTTTTTTCTGCCTTTATCGTATTGTCATCAAATAAGTATGCTAAGGTTAAAAGTTTTAAGGCTCGTATTTTATTTTCGCGATTATAACCACTTTCAATGCAATTTGTAATAAGATTTGGTATCTGTTCAATTTGACCATTTTCAAATAGTTTCTCAGCCTCAGTTAACTTTAAAAAACAATCATCTTGAGCCTTCGCACTGCGAACCATTAATATACCAAATAGAATAAATAAGCTTATGTAATATTTCATAGTAATTATGGTAGTTCTGAAATTGTTTTTTCATATTTAATATCAGTTGCTGTATATTGTTGCCATTCCTCCGATGTAAAATTTCTTGTAATTCTACCCTTAACCTGATTTGCCATTTCATGGTATTTTATAGGCCATTTTCTTATTTTTCCATCGGCGTAAGCAGCAATCAAGCTATTGCTGTTATCAACAAAGTTTAGTAACATAACCCAGGCATCGTTATCAATTAAATTATAGGGTGCTAAGTTAAAATCTTTTGCCGACCAAATCAATATAGAACCATCTTGACTAGCACTGGCCAAAAAGTCGGTATTATCATCAAATTTTAAACTGTTAATTCTTGCAGTTTGGCCAGTTAGCCTATATTTAAATTCCAAATTTTTATTATCAAATACCAAAACATTTCCAGCTTTATCGCCAATAGCTAAAAAATTATTATCATGACTTATAGTTACGGCACTAATCGCTTGATGATCTATATCTTGCTTATCTAAAACTTTTTGCAAAATGCCTGATTTACCGTCAGGTGAATAGGATAAATAATAGCTTTCAGATTTAAGGGGAGTAAATGATTCTATTTTATGAAATAAGCCGCTTTTACTAACACAAAGGTAATTGTTATTTATTTTGTCAATATCTTTTATTTCAAGACTATTTTCGATAGTTTCTATCTTTTTTGATTCGGTGTTAAATCTAATGGCATTTCCTTGATTATCAAAAGCTATAATTGTTTTTTCGTTTTCGTAAATGGCTGCATTAACTGAAGCCGGAAACGAATAAATAAGTTCAGGAGATACCGGAGTTTCAGAAAGATTAAATAGTATAAGTGCTCCATTATTTAAGCCTGCCAACAAGTATTTGTTATCGAGGCTTAAGCATAATGTTCTGTTTATCTCATTGGTTTTAAAATATGTTGAAGTATCTGCAATATTACTGAGATTCAATTTCATAATTTTACCATCACTGCCGGTAGAATAGAAATATTTACTATTCTCATCGAATTCCATAGCTCTAACTTGATAATTATGAGCTTCATAATCAGTGGCTTTAGAGCTATAAAAAAAATTATGTGAATAATACAATCCATTATAAACATCAGGGTTGAATTCTTGGCCGTTAAAGTTTTTATTAAAAACATATGCTTGATAGGCAACTAACCCACGTAAGGCAGTGTCAATATTAATTTGCAGTGATTTAACTGCCATTGACTGAGAAATACTCAACATTCTTAGCTGTTGCGCTTTTTGTTCCTGAACCTCTGCATTTTGTTGTGCACGTTTTGCTTCATCTGCACTTTCCTCAGCAATAGCTTTTTGTTGTTCAGCCTCTATTGATTTTTGATTTGCAATGTTCTTCTGACGTTGAGCTAGACGAGCACTATTTTCAGCATTACTTCTTTCTGCATTTGCTAATTCTTTTTGCTTCAATGCTTCTTGCTCACTTTCTAGAGCAAGCTGTCTTTGTTCTTCAGCATTTTTTTGCGCAGCTACAGCTTCTTGCTCTTTTTCTTGGGCTAATGCTTTTTGATTTTCAGCTTCAATTTTTTGTTCTTCTGCTTTATTCTTTTGAATAAAAGAATCGAACATAAAGTATAGTGAGATTATGGCAGCAGAACCTAATACAATTGCAAAAACACGTGTTCTACGTAATGCTTTTTTCTGCTGTTTAATTTTATTTTCTTCTTCAAGCTTAAACTCTTTATCACTGGTTTCTAAATAAACCATGGTGCGCTCAAAAGCAGCATTATGTCTTTTAGCCCAAGTAAGAGTAGGCTTTTGTTTGTCGCGCCAGCTTAATGCTAACAGTAAATCTGGTGGTCGCCAAAGGCTAGTTTCACCTAGTTGGAATTTCTCCGCTGAATCGGCTAGCCGTTTGTACATTTGTACAGCTTCATATTCTTCACTAACCCATACAATAAGTTTATCCCATATGCGCATTAAACTTTCATGAGAAATGTCAATTACCGTTTCTTCTGTAAGTTTTGTTGGTGGAGCAGGAGAAAGAAAAGATCTTCCTGGTAATCTGAAATGCTCAACAACCTCAATCACCATTTCGGGTGTTGTGTTTGCAATTTCGGCTATCTCAAAAACAGGAGTGGGTCTTCTCACACCTCTGTTATCACCACCTTTTTCTGTTAAAGTCTTAAATATACTTTGGCATATTTCTTTCTGAGATTGCGATAATTCGTTATATGCTTCGTTAGCATGTTCAGAAAGAGCTTTTTCTAATTTTCCAATATTTTCATAATCCTTAATATCAATTGGTTCGCTTGGGTGGTTTGTTTTTGTCCAGGCATCCCAAGTGCGCATTAAGGCATGTTGCAAAATGGGTAATTGATCAGGATTGTCGCCAATGTCATTTAATAGCTGCTGTATTAAAAATGGAGTTACAGTTCCGCCTCCAACGGCTATTGGGCCCTCAATTGCCTCACGAAAATCGTCACGAGTCATTTGGGGTATGAGGTAATGGCTATCGTTTATTAATTTAGTAAGTTCTTGAAATTGAGCACATTCTCCAATAAAGTCGGATCGCATGGTAATAACAATATATGCAGGAACCTCTTCTTGATGCAATACTTCAAGTAATAATTTTATATAGGCAATAACCTCATTGAATGCTTCTACCGTTTTTTTTATTCTTCTAAACCTAAAAAGTTCTTCAAATTGGTCAACTAACAGCAGAATATTCTGTGATTTATTTCTCGGTATTTGTTTTAATACTTCAACCAATCCAAGTGAACTGGCGCTCAGTGTTGTATTGATATATTCTTTATGTAGTTTTGTTGAATCTTCAGATTTGTTAAAATGAGAACTTAAAGAATTGGCCAAATTTTTAATAGGATTTTGACCAGGTCGGCAAGTGATAATGTTCCAATCGGCACCGGCCTTTGTAATAAAACCACCTTGCATTATAGGAATAACGCCACAATACATAAGCGATGATTTACCACTACCGGAAGTACCTAAAAGTCCAACAAAGCGGTTTTTAGCAAGAAACTTAAGAACCTCTTGGCTTTGACCCTCACGACCAAAAAACAGGTGACTCTCATCAGTTGAAAAAGGTCTTAATCCTGGAAATGGATTAAAAATATCTTCAGCATTATGGCTTATATTATTGGGTTCCTTAACGGTAATGGATTCCATAATTTAATGATTTAGTCAAATAGCAATTCTTTAAATTTTTTACTATCTAATTTTTTGTTATCGTCAATAATAATAAATGAATTATTATTTGTTTCTTTTATATCTGGTTTTA
>JAQICC010000073.1 GCA_027858735.1 Salinivirgaceae bacterium | reverse complement strand
GGTTTTCATACTTTTCGTTTCCCCGAAATAATCGGGGCAGGCTACTCAAAATGTGAAAACCAACAATTCCTAGGTCGGGGTTATACCTAAGTAAAGCGCCTCTTCACTTTGTTCGAATCGCTCAACTTAGGTAACAGATTACTTTTTCAAATCACGGCATACCATTGGGTAGTAAGGGCAATTATGTGGTTTGATACTACGAACCCTAAAAATAAAATATTTATATTGATAAACCCAAATAATGCAAAATGCAGCAAATTAAGCTTTAAGCACTAAAATGCTTGTTTATTCTATATAACGCACTTTTAAATACCATTAGCATCGTTAAAAATAAATTATATTTGCAGCTATTATTAATACAAGCTCATTTTATGTTAAATATTGCATTATTTGGCCCTCCAGGAGCAGGGAAAGGAACACAATCAGATATTCTTGTAGAAAAATATAATCTTCATTATATTTCAACCGGAGACTTATTAAGAAAAGAAATTGCAGGTGGAACGCAGTTAGGCCACGATGCCAAAAATATAATTGCAAAAGGCGGGTTGGTTTCCGATGAAATTATTGTACAAATCATTGAAAAAACAATTGTCGAGAATTCTGAATCACACGGGTTTTTGTTTGATGGATTTCCACGAACCTATGTACAAGCCTATATTCTTGCAGGTTTAATGATTAAACTTCACACTTCGTTAAATTGTTTAATTAGTTTAGAATTAGATGAAGAAGAATCGGTAAACCGCTTAATGGAAAGAGGAAAAACGTCGGGTAGAAGTGATGATAATGAGATGGTAATTCGTAACCGACTGCGTGAATATTACGATAAAACCTTACCTGTTTTACAAGTTTACAAGGATAAGGGTATATATGCTGCTATTGACAGTAAAAATAGTATTGATCAAGTAAATTCTGATGTTGATAAGGTTATTCAAAATGAATTAAGCAAGAATCTTTTGAATATAGTTTTATTTGGCATACCCGGTTCTGGTAGAGGTACGCAAGGTATAATGTTGGCTAAAAAGTATGGTCTTGAATACATATCGATAGGAACAATGCTTGAGGATGAAATTAAGAAGAAAAGTAAAATTGGTTTAAAGATAAAAGAACAACGCGAAAGTGGATTATTGGCTCCTGATGAAATTATTGTGCAATTAATAGAGCAAAAATTAGAAAACACCAAAGGAGCTAAAGGTTTTATTTTTAAAGGTTTTCCGAGAACCTTGGTGCAATCGTATATTTTAGATGGCCTGCTTCAGCAACATGGCTCGGCTATTTCAGAAATAATTGATATTGAGGTGCCAACTCTTGATGCTATGAGCCGATTGCATGGCAGAAGTAAAAACGAATATGCTAAAGCATACGATAAATCGACGGACAAGATAATAAACCGCATGCATGAGTATGAAAAGAAAACCCTTCCGGTAATTGAAAAATACAAAACGCTGCATAACGTAAAAAAAATTGATGGTGTAGGTACTTTCGATGAGGTATTCGAAAGAGTATCGAACGAAATAGAGATTGGATTTAGGAATCTATAGCCTTTATAGTAGTATTTGCCTATCCTGAATAATTCATGCATTTAGTTTGATGTAGATGTAAAGCCTGTCCCAAATTTACTTCGGGAGCGTCGGAATCAGCCGATATATCTTTATATTTCATCCCGAAAGCCTTCGGGAACGCAACAGCCGAACTTGATTCGGAAAAACAGTACCTGTTCCGCCATAGCGGAATGCATTGAGATAAATGCACTTGGAAACTTTTTTAAAAATTAAATTTCTTGCTAATATGTTTTTTTAGTTTGATAATCAGCATGTTTATTGCTTTTTTTTTAAGTTTATGAATTATTCAAGTTAAGGCAAGCTTGAAATTGAAAAATAGGAACGACTCCCAAATAATTGCTTTCAAACCAATATTGATTTACAAGAATTACATATACCTCGAATTAAAGAAGGAGTAGAATAAGTTGCACTACGTTATTTTAAGGCTTAAGCTTTAATGCTCAATCCATCAATCCTTTGAAGAAGCTCACGTAATTTCGGTCCTTCGGTTTTTCTTATGGATAAATCAATACGGCAAGTATTATCAAAGAGCTGATTGCTTTGTTCTGGGTTTTCGTCTTTAAGAATTTTCATTACATTGTTCATTACAGTATACCCAAACTCAATGGTGAAGCTGTCTTGCTCAAATTTTTCAATTATGGTATTGTTGGCTATGGCATCGGCGGCAGCGCTGCGGTAAGCGTGTATTAAACCTGGTACACCAAGTTTTGTGCCCCCAAAATAGCGTACCACAACAATTAAAATATTGGTAAGTTCGTGCGACTGAATTTGCCCAAGAACCGGAGGTCCCGATGAGTTTGAGGGTTCTCCATCGTCGCTACAGCGATACGTTTTTAAATCGGCTCCTAAGCGGAACCCATACACGTGATGACGAGCGTTGTAGTATTTTTTGCGTAAGCCTTTCTGTATTTCTTTTATTTGATTTTCAGTAGTTACAGAATAGGCGTATGCGAAAAATTTGCTGCCTTTTTCTTTGTAAATACCTTCCGATATTTCTTTAATGGTTTTGTATTTGTCGCTTTGTTCTGTCATTAAATTAAAAAATGCTGAGTGCTGCTATTAATTTAGTGTTAAATTTATGAAAATTATAATTATTTTCCATAACTTGATTAATTCATGCGTTTAGTTTAGTGCAGATACAACTTGCAATACCTGTCGACGTAGTTCCCTACTTCAAAGGGATTGCAAGGAAGTAGATGTGCTGAAATAAATGCACTTTAGTAAAATTTGACAAAATAATTTTAACACTTAACTCGCATTATTCATCAAATTC
>JAQICC010000059.1 GCA_027858735.1 Salinivirgaceae bacterium | reverse complement strand
AAAATATTGGCTTTCGTTATTCTATCCCGACCCTAAAGGAAGTCAACAAAAGCCAATATTTTTCGAAGTCCCCTTTAGGGGATCTAGGGGTAAAAAAAGGGAAATTTGTCGTACACCCACTATCAGTAACTACATGCATTATTCCATAATTAAAGTACTTTTGTTTTATTTGCTGATTTTTTGAATCTACCCACTAAATTGGTAGTAATACCAAATGTAAAAAACATTCCTCCACAATAAAATTATTGCATCCAGCAAAAGGCTAATCATTAATTATTGCAAGTTAGCATTTGAATAATTCCAATTTAAATTACAAACTTCCACGCTTTTAACTAAGTTTGCATCTCAATAAAATTAAGTTAAAATGCAGAATAAAATAACCGAACTTTTTAATATAAAATATCCTATTATTCAAGGCGGAATGGTATGGTGCAGTGGTTGGGAATTAGCATCGGCCGTAAGCAACGCAGGTGGATTAGGACTGATAGGTTCAGGAAGTATGCATCCCGAAACTTTGAAAGACCACATTCAAAAAACAAAAAAAGCAACAGATAAACCATTTGGTGTTAATGTTCCCTTATTGTATTCTGAAATTGATAGCATAATGGAAATTATTATGGAGGAGAAAGTCCCCATTGTATTTACCAGTGCTGGCAATCCTAAAACCTGGACGAAAACCTTGCAAAGCAAAGGCATTATTGTAGCACACGTAATTTCTAATACCAAATTTGCTTTAAGATGCGAAGAAGCTGGAGTAAATGCTATTGTTGCTGAAGGTTTTGAAGCCGGCGGACATAACGGGCGCGAAGAGACCACTACGATGTGCCTGATTCCTCAAATACGCGCAGCTATTAGTACCCCTTTAATTGCAGCAGGCGGTATTGGTTCTGGTCAAGCAATGGCAGCGGCCATAGCTTTAGGTGCCGATGGTGTTCAAATAGGAAGTTTATTTGCTGCATCGCAAGAATCATCGTGCCACGATTCGTTCAAACAATTAATTACCGAAGCCAAAGAGGGCGACACTAAGCTAAGCTTGAAAAAGCTTGCTCCTACCCGATTGCTTAACAATGAGTTTTACCAAAAAGTATTGCATTACGAAATACAAGGAGCCTCGCCTGAAGAGTTTAAAGAATTACTTGGAACAGGACGTGCTAAAAAAGGGATGTTCGAAGGCGATTTGGAGCAAGGCGAACTTGAAATTGGACAAGTATCGGCATTAATTGACACCATAAAACCGATTAGCGAAATAATAAATAAATTAGTAGACGACTTTAACAAAACAATTTCGAACTTAAATAGCTTTCAATTGTAATAAATGAAGAACCTCGCAGCCTACTCACTAGATATCAAGATTGAAAAACAGATAATTATACGCAGCAGATTGCTGGGAATAAAACCCACAATAGCCTCCGATTATTTCGGCATGGGATTAAAGTCATAAAGTAACATTCATTTTTAAATACTATAGCTCACTTTCTATGATAACCTTTGATAAATTCACCTTAGATAATGGCTTACGCATATTAGTTCATCACGATGAAACAACGCCAATGGTAGCTGTAAACCTACTCTATGATGTAGGTGCACGCGACGAAAACCCAGAAAAAACAGGGTTCGCCCACCTATTTGAGCATTTAATGTTCGAAGGATCAGTAAATATTCCTAATTACGATACTCCACTACAAACAGCTGCCGGAGAAAACAATGCCTTTACCAATAATAACATTACCAATTACTACATAACTATTCCGAAGGAGAATTTAGAAACTGCATTTTGGCTTGAGTCTGATCGGATGTTGGAATTGGCCTTTTCGCAAGAAAAACTCGACATTCAAAAGAAAGTAGTTATTGAAGAGTTTAAGCAGCGCTATTTAAATCAGCCTTACGGCGATTGGAACCTGCTTTTACGCCCCTTAGCATATAAACAGCATCCATACCAATGGCCAACAATTGGTAAAGAAATATCGCACATTGAAAACACCACATTAGATGAGGTGAAAGATTTTTTCTTTAAACATTATGCACCTAACAATGCCGTATTGGTTGTGACCGGAAATGTCGATACTGAAGAAGTAAAGGCGCTCAGCGAAAAATGGTTTGGAGATATTCCTAAACGAAACGTTCCTACCAGAAATCTAACGGCTGAACCCAAACAAACAGAATATCGCTTAAACGAAGTAGAGAGACCTGTACCACTCAACACCATTTTTCAGGCCTACCATATGGTCGACCGACTAAGCCACGATTATTATGCTACCGATTTAATATCTGATATACTTTCAAACGGAAAATCGGCACGATTAAACCAACACTTGGTAAATGAACAAAAGCTTTTTAGCCAAATTAATGGCTACATTACCGGCGACATTGATGCCGGATTATTTATTGTTACCGGGAATTTAAGTGAAGGGGTTTCGTTTGAAAAAGGGCAAGCTGCAATTAGGCATGAATTAGATGCGATAATGAACCAGTTAACAGATGAAAATGAACTAAACAAGGTAAAAAACAAGGTAGAGGCAAATCTTGTATATTCTGAAATAAACTTATTGAATAAAGCTATGAATCTTGCTTACTTTGAACTTTTAGGCGATGCCCATTTAATTAATGCTGAAACTGAAAGCTACCAAAAGGTTACGCCCCAACAAATTCAGAAGGTTGCCAAAGAGCTGTTCCGAAAAGAAAATTGTTCTGAACTTCTTTACCATGCAAAACAGTAAGATGCTGAATTGTTAAAATAATTTTAAACAAGCATTAGAGCTTTTAAACATTCAATCATTGAAAAATGAAACTAAATAGATTACAACACCCTGCATTTAATAAAATAGAGCATATAAATTTTCCGAAAGTTGAACAATTAAAGCTCGATAATAATATTCCTCTTTATGTGATAAAGGGAGGATCGCAACCGGTAATAAAGCTTGACCTTATGGCAAATGCCGGAGCTATTTTCGGCGACAAAAAGCTTGTAGCTCCTATTGCTGCAATAATGCTAAACGAAGGAACTCGAGAACGAACAGCCCATGAAATTGCTGAAATTTTTGATTTTTACGGAGCCTATTTTCAACCAACAACAGAAAAAGACATGGCTTTTATCGGATTATTTTCGTTAACCAAGCACCTTGAAAAAACCCTGCCTCTGTTTTATGATACCATTGAAAATAGCACGCTACCAAAAAAAGAACTGGCCACATTATTCCAGCGACGAAAACAAAACTTTTTGGTTGATATGGAAAAAACCTCGTTTGTAGCACGAGAATTATTTAACGAGCAACTTTTTGGTAAAGAACACCCCTATGGCGTAAAAACAAAAGTTGACGATTATGAAAACACGATGCGTGATGATGTATACAATTTTTACAAATCGCATTACAATTCAAGCAACTATCAATTAATACTTTCGGGTCAGGTAACCGATGCGCACATAAAATTAATTAATAGCAATATTGGGCAAACCACTTCAAAAACACCCATCGACTTACCTGTAATTAAACCCCAACCTAGCTATTCTCAAGACCCTACTGTTTCTATTAAAAACGATGCTGTTCAATCGAGTATTCGCATGGGTTGTTTAACCATTAATAAATTTCATGCTGATTACCCCGCTTTAAAGATTCTTATTACAATTTTTGGCGGTTATTTTGGCTCGCGTTTAATGAAAAATATTCGTGAAGAAAAAGGCTATACATATGGCATTCATGCCATGTTGGTATCGTTACGTAATGGTGGTTGCATGGGCATTGGTGCCGATGTTAAAGCCGAACATACAAAAGAAGCCGTTGTTGAAATTAAAAAAGAAATGGATAAGCTTTGCCAAACTAAGGTTTCGGCCAATGAATTAGCGTTGGTACAAAACTATATGATGGGTGAAATGCTACAAATGTTCGACGGCTCATTTGCGTCATCTGATACTTTTAAAGGGGTTTTACAATATGGTATGGGATTTGAATATTTTGAAAGAATGAAGCAAACCATTTTAAACATAACACCTGAAAAAATTCAAGCAATGGCCATTAAATATTTTAACACCGACAAACTTATTACCGTAGTTGCTGGGAAATACGATTAAAATATTTTAATTTTTCACGCGTTATAAAAAAGTCCTGTAGTTTATTTAAACTATAGGGGCTTTTAAATCAAAAAATGGCTTTTAAAAACGCATATAAACTGGTTTTTCTCCTTGCATTATTTTTTTGCGAGTTTGTTTCATATGGACAACATTATCCAGACCCACCAGTAATCACAGGCGTTACAGTTGAACCTCAGCCAGGTGCTCCTGGCGCAGTTAGAATATCCTGGATTCCATCTGAAGATACTTCAGTAACTGGATATATTATATATAGAGAAATTCTTAATGGTACTGAACCAAATGTTATCACAGAAGATTTGCTTGCCACGGACTTTAGTTATGTTGATGTGAATGTTGATGCACGCATTAAAAGTGAAAAATATAAAATGGCATCCTTACCCAATGGTCTTCCTAGTAGTTTCCACCAAACCATATTTCTACAACCAATACAATACGATTCTTGCTCTATGACAAATACTTTAATTTGGAATAGATATGAAGGAAGCAATATTTCATTCTACAATGTTTATGCAAACAATGAAGATATTACAATATATGATCAAGAAACTGAGAATGATACCGTTTTTGTAGATTCTATTAGTGCAAAACAGAATATCGATTATAAAATTGAAGCCTATGGTTCTAGTCCTTTTAATGCAGATTCAACAATATTAAGCTCAACTTCGAATATATCATCTATTTACACTGAACCAATTAGATCACCCGATCCTTCTAACTTTTTCATTAATAACATTACTTATGATGGTTCTGCAGCAACCTTCACTGCTACAATTGATAATGCTGCTGACCTTTCAGGGCATGTCTTAATGGTAAGCTCCAATGAAACTTCTAACTATAAGAAAGTTGCATTTGATTCAATAATAACAAACTCAACAATTGACATTTCTCATTCTGGCGTAGAGCAACCCCTTTATTATAAAATTGGGGCTATTGATGTTTGCCACGATACTGTTTTCTCTAAAGCAGTAAAGCCAATAGTATTGTTGTCAGAATCAGACGAAACTGATGTTACATTAAACTGGAATCAAAGTTATATCCAATCGCATTATGATGAGAGCTACAATATCATAGCTCAAATCGATAATGGCAGTCCCTTTGAATTGTCTCAAACAAATGATACCAGTGCACCATTTAATTTTGAAACCCATTTTACTAATAATAGTAGCGCCGAGGTTTTCTATTTTAATATTGAGGCTCATAATGAAAATTTAACCAGTTTTTCAAATACTGTTTTGGTAACCCGAAAAATTAAAATTGCAGCACCTACTGCCTTTACACCAAATGGCGACCAAAAAAATGACAGATTTGGCCCATTTATAAATTCAAGCGAACCTGAGAAAAGCTACATAAAAAATGCTGTTGTTGATGACTTTAAATTAATAATTTACGATAAATATGGTGGGGTTGTTTATCTGTCGGATTATCAGTATGATAAATGGGATGGTGCTATAAACAACAAACCAGTAACCGAGGGTGGCTATATATACTACCTCTGGTTTAAAACCGCTCAAGGCAAAACCTACGAAAAATCGGGCACCATTAATGTCGTTTACCCCTAGGACAGGACAGTGAAGCGCCTGCTTCGCTTTTTAATCAACTAATAAAAATCTCGCAGCAGGCGCTGCAAGTTCCTATTTGGGGTCAACCGAAATCATTTGAGGCTAATATAAAATACACATTTAATAATTCTATCAAGGCTAGAATTGTAAATAACTGGAAAGATTGGGAATGGAATTATTAAGTCCTCTCCGAAAAGTCACCCGATGAATACTTTTGCTTAATACCGAACCAATTTAGGTCTGTCATTCACTCAATTTTGAATTCATCGGATGACTAATTACAATTATTTGACTTTTCAGAGTATGCTCAATTTTTATAATAATAAAGAGTTTATAATTGAATAGGACAGCGAAGCGCCTGCTTCGCTTTTTAATCAACTAATAAAAATCTCGCAGCAGGCGCTGCAAGTTCCAATTTTTAACAAACAACATAATTTTTCCACCCATCAACAATTCATAAGAAACGAAAATTATTACCTTTGATTCCTTACAACATAACACAAAACTGATTCGTATATTATCGGAGCAAAACAAGCATGAAGGCATTTACAGCAAAAGAAAAAAAAGATATTATTAACGAGTTTAACGATTTGCTAAAAACAGCAAATGTTGAACCCAAATCTGAAGAACACAAAGTAGTTAGCAAGGCCTTTAAAATTGCTTATGAGGCACACGCTAACATGCGCCGAAAATCGGGCAAACCCTATATTTACCACCCAATTGAAGTGGCACGTATTGCGAGTCATGAAATTGGCCTTGGTACAAAATCAATTGTTGCCTCACTTTTGCATGATGTTGTCGAGGACACTGATATTACCATTGAAGACGTAGAGCGCCAATTCGGGCCAAAAATTGCAAATATTGTTGATGGGTTAACCAAAATATCCGGAGTTTTCTTAAACCGATCGAATATGCAAGCTGAAAATTTCAGAAAAATTCTGATGACCATGACGGATGACTTAAGGGTTATCATCATTAAATTAGCCGACCGTTTGCATAATATGCGTACCCTTGATTCAATGCCCCCCAACAAGCAATTAAAAATTGCAGGAGAAACATTATTTATTTATGCTCCGCTTGCACATCGCATGGGCCTATACTCGCTAAAAACAGAATTAGAAGACCTCTGCCTTAAATACATGCACCCTCAAGAATATGTTGAAATAGAAAGTCTAATAAAAGAAACCGAGAAAAAAAGGCTTACTTATATTAATCGCTTTGCCCTACCTATTACCAGTAGGTTAAATGATGAGGGCTTTGAATTTGAAATAAGTGGTCGCCCAAAAAGTATCTATTCCATTTGGAATAAAATGGAAACAAAAAGTGTGACTTTCGAGGAAGTATTCGATCTTTTTGCCATTAGAATAATATTTGATCCTAAGGATGATATACCGGAAAAAATACAGTGCTGGAACATCTATTCTATAATTACCGATATGTATATCCCTAAAAGTGATAGAATTAGAGATTGGGTTAGTCAACCAAAGTCGAATGGTTACGAGGCTCTGCATTCGACAGTAATGGGTCCGGGAGGCAAATGGGTTGAAGTTCAAATACGATCGAGCAGAATGAATGAAATTGCTGAACGAGGTTACGCTGCTCACTGGAAATACAAAGGCATTTCGCAGCATGAAGGAGAACTTGACCGCTGGATAAAAGAGATACGAGAAATGCTTGAAGATCCTAAATCGGATGCATTTGAATTTTTAGATGAGTTTAAACTAAACTTATTCACTTCCGAAATAATGGTATTTACACCAAAGGGTGAAATCTTAACTCTCCCGGCAAGTGCTACAGCTCTCGATTTTGCATTCTTTATTCACTCCGAAGTAGGACTACATGCTGTGGGTGCAAAAGTAAATCACAAGCTCGTACCTTTAAATCAAAAGCTAAAAGCTGCCGATCAAATTGAAATAATTACATCGGCAAAGCAACAACCCGATCCCAATTGGTTAAAGTTCGTAACCACTATTAAAGCGAAATCAAAGCTTAAAAATGTTTCACGCGAGCATCGAAAAAAAATTACTGAAGAAGGTAAAATTAATCTCGAATACTTATTAATGGAACTAGGGATGCCCTCCAATTCAAATGTTTTTAGAAAACTATTCAACCACTACAATACCCAAAATAAAGAAGAACTGTATTTTAAAATCGGAGACAAAAAACTTGATCGCGATACGTTAAAAAAAATAATGAAAAAGCGATCACGGAGCAAGTATATTAAGTTTTGGGGGATTGAAAAACCGGGAACCACAAATGCTGCTCAAAAATTCGACAAATCAAAACCCTTAATTGTTGATGACAACACACGCAATTATGAAATTGCAGTTTGCTGCCACCCCATACCCGGCGACGATGTAATTGGTTATAAAGCCTCTGATGATGATATCGTTATTCATACCAGTTCATGCCCAAAAGCCATTGAATTAAATTCACGCGAAAGTCAGCATGTGGTTAAAGTAGAATGGACAAGCCAAAAACTACTTGCGTTTTTAGGGAGAATTACCCTTAAAGGTATTGATGATGTGGGTATTGTAAGCGATGTAACTTCAATAATTTCAAAAGAGCTAAATGTAAATATGCGCTCTATTAATTTCGAAAGTCATGATGGTATTTTCGAAGGTCTAATTGATGTTTATGTTCATAACAGCAATGACTTAAATAATCTAATTATGAATATTGGGAATATTAAAGGCGTTTCAACCGTTTCGCGACAAGAAATTAAAGAAGAGCCCATTTAGACCGCTAATATTCATGAACCAAATGCTATAATTAATATAAGAAGTTGGTTTTAGTTGACTTACGATTATTTTAATGAAAATATGTTTCGCTCAAATTCGGTCTATTTCCAAAAAAAGCATAATAACCAACTACGCCTAAATCAAAGCAAAACAATTCCTAAATAATTAAGTCCCGAGTTTTTGAGGCTAAACCCGGATTATCAAGGTCGTTTAGTTAAGCAAATAATTGAATTGTCGCTTTCATTGTCGAATGTCATGAAAGCGGCAATTCAATTATTTGGGTTACTTTACGACGGTG
>JAQICC010000039.1 GCA_027858735.1 Salinivirgaceae bacterium | reverse complement strand
GATTACATGAAAACTATATTAAATGGAAAGGATTCATTAGCTGATCAATTTGCAGAAATTGACCATCAAAAAGTTATTGCAAAAATGAAGGAAGCTAAAAAGCATGAAAACAAAATTCCGCCCAGTGTTAAAAAACTAATAAGAAAACAAGAATCAATGCGCAAATTATTATTTTTGATTGCGAGTTAAATAAAATCCAAGGGGATTTTAGAATCATAGGTTTATTGGGTTGTGAAAGGCGATGCTGGTAATCCTTCAGTATTAAACAAGTTTGCTCCCTCTGGATTATCAGCCCATGCATATCTTACAGCTACCGGGTTTTTAATTTGATTGCTAGAAACAATTACTTTGTTCCCCTCAATAATAGCCTTTGCCCAAACATATTTTTTGTCAGCTCCGGCAATGGCAAAGTATTTCAATTTATCATTGCCTTGTGTAATTAATCCGCTTCCACAATTGTCAAAGCTTAATTCAATTTTGTTTTCAATAATTTTCATGGCTTTGTATATAGGACCGGAATAAACTATATTGTTCTCGCCATAAACGCGGTTTGCTGCTGCTAATGCTAAACGTTCACCAACCTCTTTTTTACGAAGAGGATGGATATCGTTCCATTCACCTAAACCAAGTGTAACAACCATTGATGTATTAGGAACAGAAAGCAATTTCAATTGATGGTTTCGAATTATAGCCAAATTACTTTCTGAAGGTTCCTTTTTCTCTTCCATAAAATTGGGAAGTTGAACACACAAAAATGGCAGTTCTTTTTCATTTTTAAGAGTTCTCCATTCGTTTATGAGTGTAGTCATTACTTCAAAATAATTGTTTGGTCTATTAATATTCGATTCTCCTTGATACCATACCACACCCTTTACTGAATAATTTACAACAGGATACAACATGGCATTGTATAAACCAAGGGGTTCGCCAGGAAAATAGGTTGAAGAAGGACAGGTTCCAATTTTTGCGGCTACCTTATATTTCCATGTTCCTTTTAAATCGAAAATCTGACCGTTAACAGCCAACTGATAAGGTTTATCTTTTATGAAAGCTCCTCCACCAGACTGACTTACTACACGTATAGTTATGATATTTTTTCCGCCTTTTAAAATTCCAGCCTCTACATTGTAACGGCGAGGTGGGTATTGATAAGAGGTAGTTCCAATAAATTTACCGTTTATAAAAGCAGAGTCGCTATCAACAATGCGTCCAAGTTCAAGAAGTGCTACTTTTCCTGTGCTATTTTCAGGTAGTTTTATTTCTTTTCGAAACCAAGCTACACCATTTTTAAAATCCATATCTGTCTCATTAAATGAAGAAGGAATTTGTAAGGTTGGCCAGTTAGAATCATCAAGTTCTGAACTCATCCATGGAGTGTCTTTTCGTCCTAAATCATTAAAGCTAAGTTCGCTAAACCATTCAACTGATGCCGATTTTTCTGAAGATAAAAGGTTCCTCATGTAAGTAGTATCTGATAGTTGCTTGGCAATGGTATATTGTTCGGGAAATGCTTTCAATGCTTCTTCGCTGATCCAACCTTCTGCACAAGAGCCTCCGGCAGCACACAGAAGTATCCCAACAGGAATATTGTATTTCGCATTAAGTTCCCGAGCGAAGAAATACCCAACTGCTGAAAATTGACCTATACTATGTGGATTTGCAGCTACCCATTTTCCAGCATGAAGATTGGTTTGTGGCTTCATGTAATTCCATTTTACAGGAACTGTGAATTGTCTTATTAATGGATTTTCAGAAGTTGCAATCTCATCACCGTAAATAACGCCAACACGGCTCATTGGTAATTGCATGTTCGATTGACCTGAACATAACCAAACATCTCCAAACAGAATATTATTTACTGTTATTGTATTTTCACCCTTTAATATCATGTTATATGGACCACCTTCTTTGTGTTTTCCTATAACAACACTCCATTCACCATTTGCGTTAGCAATGGTGTTGTAGCTACTATCAATAAAAGAAATTTCAATGTTTTCGTTGGCTGATGCCCAACCCCAAATTTTAAGGTCTGTATTTCGCTGCAATATCATTCCATCGCTAATAAGTTTGGGAAGGTTAATTTGTCCGATTATAAATACTGGTATAAGTATGAGCAACAAAAAAGTAATTGAAGTTTTCATGTTTTAATTTTTTTTATTAGTTACTTCAAACAATGAATAAAGAATTTTGAAAGATTGAGTCTCATTCTTATTCATTACTATTATTTATTGTGATAAAGCATCTAGAATTCCTCTTTCCAAACCTCTTAATTCAGCCAAACTTTTCATTCGTCCATACAAGCCATAACCGGGATAATTTTCCTGACCAATATCACCAAGTATTTGAAAACCGTGGTCTGGTCGCATGGGTATTTGCATATCTGATCGTTGCTCTTTTTGCCTACGAATACTTTCTTTAATTAGATTTTCAGTAACTTGTAATATGTTAATATCACCATCAAACAAATTGTTTTCCATAAAATTACGATCAACATCGCGAGTTACATTGCGCAAATGGGTAAAGTGTATCTTAGGGGCAAAATCAATCGACATTTTTACTAAATCATTATCATACCCAGCGCCTAACGAACCTGTACAAAGTGTTATTCCGTTTGAGGGGCTTGGCACACTTTCAATAATGTTTTTTAGATCATTATAATTACTTACAATTCGAGGTAGGCCAAGTTGAGCCCATGGTGGGTCATCGGGGTGAATGGCTAGTTTTATATTCTCTTTTTCGGCTATGGGTACAATCTCATTTAAAAAATGTATAAGATGACTTTGTAATTTTTCTTTATTGATGTGTTTGTATGAGTCTAAAGCTTTTTGAAATTCTTCTAAGGTATAAGCCTTTAAGGAACCTGGTAGCCCTAGTAGAATTGTGTTTTTAAGTTCTTCTCTTTCCTTTTTAGTCAACGATTCATAATAGACTTTTGCCTGTCCAATAATTTCGTTGGAGTATTCGCTAAAAGCCTTTTGTCGTTTCAAAATATACAAATCGAAAGCGGCAAATTTATGATATTCATATTTTAAACTTTCAGAATTATTATCATATTTAAAATTTAAATTGGTACGCGACCAATCCAGCACAGGCATGAAATTGTAGCATACTGTTTTTATACCACAGGCCGATAAGTTTTTCAATGTAAGCTTGTAATTTTCAATATGGACTTTGTAATTGCCTATTTGCTTTTTAATATCCTCACTTACAGGTACACTTTCAACAACCGACCAAGAAAGCCCATGAGCTTCAATCATGGTTTTTCGCTCTTGTATAGCATCTAAATTCCAGACTTCTCCAACAGGTATTTGGTGTAGTGCTGAAACTATACCAGTAGCTCCGGTCTGCTTAATGTCTGCTAAGGTAATTCTGTCGGTGGAACCAAACCAGCGCCATGTTTGTTCAAATCCAGCTTTTTTATGCATAATTAAGTAGTATGATTAATTAGTAAACTTTTTATGATATAACCCGGGTTATGCAGTAAAAGTTCTGAAAGAACGCACTATCTGCAGTTAGTAAGGGTTAACCCCAACTAAGAAACTTCTCGTAAAACGAAAAGTTTCTTAATCACCGCGCATTAGAATTTTTTTATTCTTTCAAATGCATAATTTGGGTTTAACTAGGTGATTCGTATCTTAGGAATGTCTCTATTAATTAAAAACTTAAATTAAAGTTTAATAGGATCCACGAATATGATCTTTAACCTGTGTTTTATAGAATTGTTGAAGTTTTAAGTGTAAGTCTTCAGGTAAATGGTTTAGTTCGGAAGCTTTTGTATTTCCTTCAGCTTGCTTTGGGCTGCTTGCTCCTGGAATAATGCAACTTACTGCTTTGTGGTCAAGTATCCAACGTAATGCAAATTGTGCCATACTTAAATTATTGGGCAGATAATCTGTTGCAAGAATGTTGGCTAATTCAACGCCTTTTTCATAAGGCAGGCCTGCAAAAGTCTCACCTACATTAAACGCTTCTCCATTTTTATTGAAATTTCTGTGATCGCTTTCTGCAAATTTTGTATCGGTAGTAAACTTGCCTGTTAGTAAACCACTAGCTAATGGTAAACGTACAATAATACCAACGCCTTTTTCTTCAGCTTTAGGAAATAATTTTGAAATTAGCTTTTGCCTAAAAATATTGAAAATAACCTGAAGTGAAAGCAAACCTTCTTGTTCAAGGCATATTAAGCCCTCTTCAACTGTTTCTACGCTTGCACCAAAGTTTTTAATTAGTCCTTCTTGTTTCAATTCACGAAGCCAATTAAAAATATCACCCTTTTTAAGAATCTCGGTAGGAATGCAGTGTAGTTGTATTAAGTCAAGCGAACTAACCCCAAGTCGTTCCATTGATGACAATACAGACCAACGCAAAACTTCCTTAGAATATTTATCAGGGAAAGCATCATCTCCTCTTCCGAATTTAGTGATAACCTTTATGTCTTTATAGCAAGTTTTTAAAAACTCACCAATAAGAGCTTCACTTCTTCCGCCACCGTAAACATCGGCAGTATCGAATAGAGTTACTCCGCTTTCAACAGCAGCATTCAATATCTCAAAACCTTTCTCTTGAGAGATGGATTCTCCCCAATCGCCACCTAATTGCCAACAGCCTAAGCCTACTTCACTTACTTCAAATCCGTTTTTTCCTAAAGTTCTGTTTTTCATGTTATTTCTTTCTTTAATAGTTGTCTAAAAAAATCAATAAAGTTCCATGCAAAGAGCGCAAAATATAAAGAAACTTTAAGATCGCAAAGATATCTTTATCAGGATATTAAGTTTTGCGATTTTTACGATTTATCTTGCGAACTCTGCGTGGAATTTTTTACATCCATCTACTTATTTTGTTCTGCTCTTTTAAACACCGCTAAAAGTGCTAAAGCCACCATCAATAGGCAATACAACTCCAGTGACAAAGGTTGCTGCATCGCTTGCCAGATAAAGCACGGCGCCAACTAATTCATCAGCTTCGCCAAATCGTCCCATAGGAGTATTGTTTATTACTTTTTGTCCGCGTTCCGTATAGGTCCCGTCTTCATTTAATAGCAATGCACGGTTTTGGTTGCCAATAAAAAATCCTGGAGCCAATGCATTTACACGAATTTTACCTTCATATTTCATCCCGAGTTCCATAGCCATCCACATGGTAAGGTTTGAAACAGCGGCCTTTGCAGCCGAGTAACCAATTACCCGTGTTATGGATTGAAATGCGGCCATTGATGATATATTGATAATATTACCACTCATCTTATCGGCCATAACCTTTCCAAATACCATTGATGGAAGTACGGTACCCTTAAAATTCAAATCGGTAACTTTATCAAGATCATCTATTTTCAAATCGAAAATGGTAGATTCGGGTGAAATGGTAGCACCTGGCATGTTTCCTCCTGCGGCATTAAGCAACAGATCAACAGTACTGTATTTTTCAAGAACAAGTTTTTTTGTTTTTTCAAGCGCATCCATTTCAAGCACATTGGTTTTTAGTCCAATGGCTTCACCGCCTTCACTATTAATTAGAGTAGCGGCATTTATTGCAGCCTCCTCATTAATATCAAGAAAAACAATTTTCATTCCTGCATTAGCTAGTCCTTTGCCAATTGTAGCAGCCAAAACGCCACCACCGCCAGTTATGACAGCTACTTTGCCGCTTAAATTAAATAAATTGTCAATATAATTCATTATATAATGTGTTTTATGTTTTGTTATTCGTTTTTAATTCCAGGTACAAATCGGTGCTCAATGTTCTTGTAATGTTCTAAAGAAAATTTTGGTTTTTCAAGTTCTTTAGGTATTGGTTGTTTTGAGAATTGTTGAAAATATAGTACACATGCATAGCGCCACCATAGAGCCTCATTTACTTGAATTTTAAGCAATGATGAAACGTGATCAAAGCGTTCTTTGTCTATATACTTTTCAAGTTTATTCCATTGCTTTTGCGCAGAAATAACCGAATCTACGCCCTCATAATATTTGTAGCATAATTTATCCCACAAAGAGTTTCCTGATGCCAATTTTTTGTCCCACGAAACATGATGAAACCACAACAATGAGTTTTCAGGGCAAGTTTTTATATTTTTATATAAATCTTGAACTTCAGGGAAATATTGTGAAATGGCATTACTTCCAGTTGATGAACGGTTAAAACCGATACCGTCATCATTTGCCTGATGATAATAAAGACTTGTCCAATCGGCCCTTCCACCGTCAACCCAAGGTCCAGGACCATAATGATGATTGCGAGCCATTATATGATGCAAACCAAGCGGAGTCATATAATTCACTAAATTTTCACGTGAATTTATCATTATTTGTTTTGCTGCATTAATAAAATCCTTATCATTGGTAAATGTCATTTTTAGCCATTCTTCTGCAATTTCTTCTGCTGTTAATTCATGGTTCCAAGCAAGTCTGCCAAAAGCATACCAGTTAGCCTGTGCAAAAGGGTGACCGGTCCAGTTTATATCATTGCCAATATTGGCAACACCAGCAATTCCTGAAATGTTGTTATTGTGTAATGAACCGTCAATTATTTTTGCTACGGTCGAACCTTGTCCTTTGGCATAAGTATCAGCATTAAGAACTTCTTTGTAAAGTGGGGCTTGATAAAAAAGATGAGTAGCGCAACCTGTATATTCTTGAGTTATTTGAAACTCCATCATTAAAGGAGTTTTTGGAGTAGCTCCAAATAAAGGGTGAAAGGGTTCGCGAGGCTGAAAATCGATAGCGCCATTTTTCACCTGAATAATCACATTAGCTCGAAATTTGCCATCGAGTGGTTTAAACTCAGAGTAAGCTTGTTTTGCTCTGTCGTCAGGTGCTTCATGACTATATACAAAGGCTCGCCACATTACAATTCCACCGAAAGGCGCCACGGCATCGGCTAGCATGTTAGCACCTTCAGCATGTGTTCGTTTATAATCTTGGGGTCCTGGTTGGCCTTCAGAGTTTGCTTTTACCAAAAAACCGCCAAAATCAGGAATGAGCTTGTAAATTTCTTTTGCTTTATTGTTCCACCAATTTTGTACTTCATTGTTGGTAGGGTCGGCTGTTTTCAGCCCACCAATTTCAACGGGGGCGCTAAAGCGAGCAGTTAAATAAACCTTTATTCCATATGGGCGAAAGGTATTAGCAAGGGTAACTAGTTTCTTTATATACTGGGGAGTAAGAATCAAGGCATTCGAATTTACATTGGTTACAACGGTGCCATTAATGCCTATCGATGCATTTGCTCTAGCATAATCAACATACCTAGGGTCAACATAATCGGGTAATTTATGCCAATCAAAGATGGAGAATCCTGCATAACCTCGTTCTACCGTTCTGTCTAAATTATCCCAGTGATTTAAAAGGCGGTGCTTAATTTTTGGTATCGATGTGAAGTTAATATCTTCTATTGATTGGTTTTGCTGCAAATAGCTTAAGAATTTAAAAGTGCCATATAGCAGTCCTTTGTCGTTATTCCCAGTTATAATTATCGACTTTTTGTTTTCTGATTGATTGGTGAATATAAAATACCCTTCATCTCCAAGTGTTTTGTCTTCAATGGTAATATTTGCTTTTATATTTTCTGGCAAAGAGTTTAGAGTAGCAATAATTAATGAAGTTTGATCATTAATAGTATTAGCTATTTCAGGTTCAGTACTCAATAAGCTCCTCAAACCTAAGTAGAGTTCATTTTTTATAACCATGGATGTTTCTGAATTGTCAAGTATGACTATGTTGAGAGTGGCATCTTGGTAGGTTTTAAGCAATACTTGATTTTCAACTTTGGTATAGCGTAACCACAAATTGTATCCGTTTTCAGCTTTTGATAAAAATAGTAGCAAGACTAAAGTAATAGTGAGTAGAGTTCGTAATTTATTCATATGGTTTTCTATTTGAAGAGTTTCTTATAATAAGTTCTGATTTTAACACGATTTGGTTTGTTAAATTAATATTACTATTGCCCAATATGTGCTCTATAAGGTGGTTTGTAACCATGGTTCCTAGCTCAAATGCAGGGTAATTAATTGTAGTTAATTCGGGTGATATTATCTGGCAAACAGAATCGTTGTTGAAACCCACAACTGCAATGTCGTTGGGCACTTTGTACCCAAGTTTTTGAAGTTCCAAAATGCAACCTACAGCAGTCTCGTCGTTTGCAGCAAAAATACCATCTGGCTTTGTTTTTACTTTTGATATTTTACGAGCAGCCTCTTTTCCTTCTTCTAAATCAAGCTTATCCAGAATTAAAATATTTCCATTGTTCTTTAAATTTGCCTCATGTATGGCTTTTTTAAATCCATCAAGCCGTTGCTTGTAAACACCGCAACCACATTCAATCGTTATGTGTATAAGGTTTTTGCAGCCTTGATTAATTAAATGCTTCGTGGCTCTATAGCCTGCATCAAAATTATCGATTGCATACGAAGAGTATTCCGATTCATTTGAAGTACGATCGAAAAATACAACGGGTATTCCTTTGGCTGGGTAAGGGTCGAAATGAGTGGTAGAGGTACTGTTTTTACTTAAAGAAACAATTAGACCATCAACACGTTTTTTAAACATTGATTTTGCGTTGGCTTTTTCTTTTTCAAAATTTTCTAAAGATTGACTTATAAGCAGGCTGTAACCTTTTTCGGTGGCAACTTTTTCTGCTCCAGCCAGGCATCTGCTAATAAATTTGCTATCTAGTTTAGGAACAATTACACCAATTGTTTTGGTTTCCTGACTGCGTAAGTTTGAGGCAAAAGTGTTGGTTTGATAGCCAATGCTTTCAGCATAACTTATAACCTTTTTGCGAGTTTTCTTGTTAATAACCTTGTTCTCGTTTAGCGCTCTACTAACGGTTGAGGCAGAAAGACCAAGCGCTTTTGCAATATCATATATGGTAATTTCTTTATTTGCCATTATTAAGAATAGTTTGTACTTGCAAAAATAATAATATTTGCAATAAAACATGCAATCGGTTGCAAAATAAATTTTAATTTTTGATATTTGTATTTTGATTTTGTGAAATTTCAATCTTTTTTACGCAATTGTGAAAAAAATCAGGGTAATAGTCGTCTTTATAATAAGCAGTCTTATAGGTGCTTATGCTTTGCATGCCCAATCAACAATTGCCTTTTCCGATTATAGGTTTAATTCAATTTCTACAAGCGAGGGGCTTTTGCAATCTTCTGTTTTAAGCATGGTTCAAGATAAAAACGGTTTTATTTGGATGGGTACAAAATACGGATTGAATAAATACGATGGATACAAATTGGATTCCTACAAGCACAATTCAAATGATACCAATAGTTTGAGTTCAAATGAGATAATTAATTTACTAATTGACTATAATGGAGATATATTAATTGGTACGCAAGGAGGAAGACTAAACAAATATATTTACGATAAGGATGTATTTGAAATTGTAAATGGAATTCCAACAAATGCGTTGGTTAATGTAATTTTTGAGGATGAATTACAAAATTTGTGGGTAGGAACAGACTTAGGATTGTTTCGGGGAGCATTAAATTTGAAAACGGGTGATTATAAGTTTGAAAATCTTACTAAAGGTTCAATATTTTGTAATGCCGAGGGAGAACTAATTGCATCAAATAAACTCATGTATTCTGCAGTTTCTCTTCTAAAAGAATCTGACAATCTGTATTTAGTGGGGACTAAAAATGGACTATTCTGTTTTGATATTCATAAAAAGATATTTACTGAAGTTTATTTAGATGCAATTAATAACGCAAAAGTTGTAACTATTTTAAAAGATAGTATAGGAAAAATATTTGTTGGATCATCGGAGGGCTTAGCCGTAATAGATTCCTCAAATAATGATGCTATAATAACATATTATAATTCACTTCAGCCCCCCCAAAGAAATTTAAAAATTAGTTGGATAAACCAAATTATTTTCGATCATGAAAATAATGTTTGGGGTGGAACCAGAGGAGGAGGATTATTTAAAATAGACAATAATGGGGATGTAACTCATTTTACAAGCAATAATAAAGATGGTTACCTAAGAGACAATGTGATTAATTCATTGTTGATTGATAAAACTGGGGTGCTATGGGTTGGGACAGAAAGCCGCGGATGCAATACTTTAGATTTGCACCGAAAAAAATTTCAGCACATTGAGGTGGAAAATCAAAGCAGTAGTAACGATTTAAACCATCAGGTTACGGCTATTACAGGTAATAAGAAGAACACTTTATGGATAGGGACTGCATTTAATGGGATAAATAAAATAGTCAAGAATGAAAATGGTAAATTCATGCTCGAATCAATTGAAAAAATTGATGTGCTAAGCAATATGCCAACCAACGAAATCATTGCTTTGCATGCTGATGCCGAGAATAATCTTTGGATTGGGATGGCTATTAATAGCATTGTTAAAATTGATAACAAAAATAAAATTTCAAATATTTCTACAGAAGGTTTTGTATTTGCAATTCATGAAGATAAATATGGTGAAATATGGTATGGAACATGGGGAAATGGCCTAGGAAAAATTAATAAAAAGAATAATTCAGTAACCAGGTTCGTTTCTTCTGCTCAAAATTATCAATCGCTTAGCAACGATATAGTTCAGTGCATTATCGATGATTCTTTTGATAATTTATGGGTGGGAACCAATGGTGGTGGTGTTAATATAGCTCCTATGGGTAATCTAGATCAGGGTGATGGAAATTTTGTGAGCTATGTTTTCGATGCAAATGAACCAACAAGTCTGAGTAATAACGATATAAATTGCATATATCAAGCTAATAATGGCGTTATTTGGATTGGTACTTGTGATGGTTTAAATAAGGTTATATTTCCAGAAAATGAAAGATCGTATAAGTCAATTTTGCAGGGTAATATTAAATTTGAATCTTTTCATGAACATAATGGATTGCCAAATAATGTAATTTGCGGAATTCTTGAAGACGGAAAAGGTAATTTATGGATAAGTACTTTAGATGGCTTATCTAAATTTAATCCGGAAACAAAGATATTTAAAAGCTATACTATGAATGATGGCTTGCAAGCTAATGAATTTCATAACAATGGCTATTATAAGTGCAATAACAATAAACTGTATTTTGGCGGGGTGAATGGAGTAACTGTTTTTAATCCCGATAATATTCAACCCAATCCGTACTTGTCAAAAGTTGTAATAACGTCGTTTAAGGTATTTAGTAATACGGTAAAGCCGAATCAAAAAATAAAAGATAAGGTTTTGCTAACCAGAAATATAACTGATACCGATTCAATAAAATTAAGCCATAAGCATAAGGAGTTTTCTATTGAATTTTCTGGCATGCATTATTCCAATACTTTGAATGTTAAATATGCTTATCGCTTGCTAGGATTCAATGATGAATGGAGAGAAACAGATAAAAATATTCATTCAGCAAATTACACAAATATATATGAAGGGGACTATATATTTCAAGTTAAGGCAACAAATAACGATGGTGAATGGAATCAAGATATTAGAGAGCTATACATAACGGTGTTACCCCCATTTTGAAGGAGGCCCGTTTTTTATGCATTATATTTTCTGGTGATATTGATTCTTTTATTCTTTTTTAGAAAATATTCATTAATTGCTATAACCGAAAAAAACAAATTGCGAATTGAAGCGCTCAAGCGAAAAAAGATAATTGAAATAACAGAATCGAAAACTCGTTTTTTTACAAATATTTCTCATGAAATAAGAACACCACTAACCCTTATATTTAGTCCTCTTGAACGAATTTTTAACCATGCAACTCTTGATGATGATACGAGGGCAAGTTTGAAATTGGTTCGTAAAAATGTGCAACGACTTTTGAGCCTTACCGATCAGTTACTTCAATTAAGAAAACTGGATGTTGGCATTATTGAGCCTCAATTTGAAAATGTAAGTATTGTAGCGTATATAAATGATATAATTGAAAATTTTGAGCAACAGGCTAAGCGAAAAGCAGTAACTATTAAGTGCAGTAATAATATTGAAAATGAAGAAGATTGCATTTGGATTGATAAGGAGATGATTACTACGGCTTTGTATAATTTACTGTCAAATGCCTTAAAGTACTCAAAAGGTAAAGGCTTAATTGAAGTTTCGTTAGCAAAAGTTAACCTAAGCAAAAATGAATTTGAAAAAAATAATAGAAAAAATATACATGCAGATGAATATTTAATGGTTGAAGTTTCTGACAATGGTATCGGCATCCCGTCAAAAGACCTAAATAAAATTTTTCATAGATTTTATCAGAGTGAAAAAGCATCTAAAGCAGAGCATGCTGGTTCGGGTATTGGCTTATCAATAGTGAAAGGATATATTGAGCTGCATAAAGGTATTATAAAAGCAACTAGCAAAGTAAGTGAAGGAACCATAATGAAGTTTTATTTACCATTTGGTGATAAACATTTTGCAGCGAGTCAGAAAAAAGAATTTAAGGCGATAATTTCGAAAAGCAATGCTCATAATATTGATTGCGATATAGCTGAACCCGTGTATATCAATAATAATAATATCGATAATAAGCAAAAATCGAAATTGCTTATAGTTGATGATGATTCCGATATGTTATCTTTTTTAAGCAATCATTTTTCAGCTAAATACAATGTTAAAACTGCTACCGATGGAAAAAAAGCATGGTGTCTAATTCAAAAAGAAATGCCCGATATTGTTATATCTGATATTATGATGCCTGAAATTGAAGGAACAGAATTGTGCAATCTTATTAAGGCTGAAATTGAAACCAGTCACATTCCGGTTATTCTTTTAACAGCAAAAGCGGGAAATGATAATATAATTGAAGGCTATGAAAAAGGGGCAGATCGTTATATAAGCAAACCTTTTTCACTTAATGTACTTGAAGCTCAGGTAGCTCAATTGATAGCTACCCGAAGGCAACTCATAGATTTATATAGCAAAAAAATCACACTTAAGCCGCGTGATATAACCATTACATCAACTGATGAGAAGTTTATGACTCGCTTAATGGATATTATTGAAGAAAATTTGAGTGATCCGGAATTTGATGTAACTCAAATGGTTGAAAAAATGCATATGTCCCATTCCTCTGTTCTGAAAAAGATAAAAGCGCTAACCGATACATCTTTGGTCGATTTTGTTAGACGGCATAGGCTAAACAAAGCTGCAATGATATTTGATAAACAGAAAATGCCTGTTAGTGAAGTCGCCTATTTGGTTGGCTTTTCTGATCCAAAATATTTTAGCAAATGTTTTAGTAAACAATTTGGAAAAACACCTACTGAGTTTCTGGTAAAACCAGTGCTGTGAAATTATTATCTCTAAATTCTTTTATTGGTCTCATTAGTAGTTAAAACTATGTACTTTAGTGCATCTCGCTTTAGCTTCTAAAAATTTTACGTGATATTAGAGCTTAGACTTTAGATATTAGACTAAAAAAAATTAATTTTCAATGTAATTCTAGTATCTAATGTCTTGTTATCATATATACGAATTTCATTCGTAGTCAAACCTATGGTACTTTCAGTCCATAGTGGTTTAGTTTTCACTTCCATATGATAATTATTATCTTCCTAACGTAGCCACCATTACAGCCTTAATTGTATGCATGCGATTTTCGGCCTCATCAAATACAATGCTATGTTCACTTTCAAATACATCATCGGTAACTTCCATGCTGTTGAGGCCAAATTTTTGGAATATCTCTTCACCCACTTTTGTTTTGCGATTATGAAAAGCAGGCAAACAATGCATGAATTTTACTTTTGGATTTCCGGTTGCCTTAATAACTTCCATGTTAATTTGATAATCTTTAAGCAAAGCAATGCGTTCTTGCCAGACTTCATCAGGTTCTCCCATGCTTACCCAAACATCGGTGTATAAAAAGTCGCAATCGTTAACACCTTCGGCAACATTTTCAGTAACCTGTATTGTTGCACCTGTTTCTTTTGCTATTTCTTTAGCCAGAGTAACTAGTTCGTTTGTGGGTTGAACCGATTTTGGAGCAACAGAACGAAAATCCATACCCATTTTTGCAGCGCCAATTAGTAGCGAATTGCCCATATTGTTGCGGGCATCGCCTAAATAGGCAAATTTAATTTGATGCAGCGGTTTATCACAATGTTCTATCATAGTTAAAAAATCGGCCAATATTTGGGTTGGATGATACGCATTAGTTAAGCCATTCCATACAGGTACCCCTGCATATTCTGACAATTCTTCCACTATATCTTGCCCATATCCACGATACTCAATACCATCATACATTCGGCCTAGTACACGAGCGGTGTCAGCCATGCTTTCCTTTCCTCCAATTTGTGAGCCTGAAGGTCCTAAGTAGGTAACATGGGCACCTTGGTCAAAAGCCGCTACTTCAAAAGCGCATCGTGTGCGAGTAGAGGCTTTCTCGAATATTAAAGCAATATTTTTGCCTTGTAACATTTGCTGTTCGCTTCCCGAATATTTTGCTTTTTTCAAATCTATCGAAAGATCGAGCAAGAATTTTATTTCTTTCGGAGTAAAATCAAGTAATTTTAAAAAGTGACGGTTTCTTAAATTATATGCCATAGTCTTTTATTTATTAAGTTAATATAAATGGTTTTACTGTCAATTATGATTTTAGTTAATAGTTACTTTTTGTATAAGTAATCTACAGTCATCAAGCAACAATAATTAGTAAACATGCATGCCAACGACTGAGGACTGTTGACTAAAGACCGTACTCAGTCTAATGCTTTACATCGTGCCTATCGTATTCCATGGTTATTTTAGTTCCATATTCTTTAAATTGTAATTTTTTTGCTTCTGTAATTACCGCTTTTTGTCCTCCATTTTTAATAAAATCTAAACAAGCTTTTATTTTTGGAGCCATGCTACCTTCACCAAAAGCTCCTTGGTTTAGGTACTCTTGTGTGTCTTTGTAATTCAAAAATTCAAGTACTTTTTCATCTTTTTGATTGTAATTTAGGTAAACAAATGGTACATCAGTTAAAATATAGTACTCTTCGGCTTTAACCCTTTTTGCCACCATTGCTGCAGCCAAATCTTTGTCAATTACCGCATCTATTGGTCGAATATTGTTTTCTTCATCAATATAAACAGGTACACCACCGCCACCAACAGTAATTACAATATTACCCTCACGAGCCATTTGTTCTACCGTTTCTGCATTAAAAAAGTCTAAGGGCTGTGGCGATGATACTACCCTTCTCCATCCAGTCTCTTTTTTTGAGGCTTCTTTAAATATCCAACCTTTATCGATTGTAAGTTTGTCGGCTTCTTCTTTTGAATATATTTTCCCGATACGTTTGGTTGGATTTTGAAAGGCCGGGTCATTTTTATCAACCATAACCTGAGTTACAAGGGTTATTATATTACGTTTAATATTATGCTTGCGCAATACGTTAAGTAAACAACGTTCTAGCATAAAACCAATTCCACCTTGCGAATCGGCAACACAAATATCAAGGGGCATTTGGGGTAAGTTATAAAGCTGTTCACCCGCGTCATTTCTCATTAAAATATTTCCCACCTGAGGGCCGTTCCCATGTGCAAATATCACATTATATCCTTCTTTAAAAAGGTAAACAAGGTTTTCAAATGTTTCTGTAGCATTTTCTTCTTGTTCTTCAATTGTTCCAAGTTGATCTCCTCTTAAAAGGGCATTTCCACCTAGAGCTATTACTGCTAATTTGTTCATAATCAAACATTAACTATTAGAGCTTATCGCTTCAGACAAATCTATGTAAATTTTAGTCAAATTATTGAATTCTATATATGTGTTAAATAATAGGTTAGTAGTGTCAAAGCACTATAATTACGGGGTTTGTATTGTTAAACATATTTTTTAATTTTCCAACAGTATCATAAATAAAAAAATGCTTTTTCACATATTATAATTACGTTAAAAGAAATGTTCAAATTCAAAATAAAATCATATCTTGAAGAAATTATTCAAATGAATTAATTATTACTTTTGTATTGATGTGTCGTTTCCCTAAACTTATACTAATTCTGAGTGTTATTTTTTTGCAGTCGTGCCAAATTAAAAAGGACGATAAGGCCATTTCTCAAGGGACAATGAAATATAGCATTACTTATCTTGAGGATGAAGGATCAAATCCGATTATTAGTTTAATGCCCTCACATTTAAAAATGAGTTTTAAAAATAGTTCAGTACTTATGGAGGTTGAGGGTTGGATGGGAGTTTTTAAAACATCGTTTATAAAAAATGGTGAGAGTAATGAGGCTATAACGTTACTTAAAATGTTAAATAAAAAGTATTGTTATCGAAGTGAAGGGGCTGAAGGTTACTATGGTTTTTCTGCTTATGGTAATGCCGAAATCACTTTTGATGGTGAAATTAAAGATATTTTAAACTATAGTTGCAAGCATGCTAAAGTAAGTTTGCCAGAAAAGGATCTTTCTTTTGATGTGTTTTACACAGAGGAAATTAGCATAGAAAACCCCAATGAATTTACTCCATACGATAAAATACCAGGTGTTTTAATGGAATTTCAGATTGAAATAAATGGTATTTCTATGTGCTTAAATGCCTCAGAAGTTCTTGAGACCGAAATAAGCGATGAAGTTTTCCAAGTTCCACACGACTTTGAAGATGTTCCACGCGAAGAACTCGAAAAAATATTCTCTAGTTTAATTTAAAATTTTATACTTGTATGATTAATTATAATAACTCATTTTAAAATGAGTTTTAATAATTGATGAAACATGTTAATTTTGCCTTTCAAAACTAGTATGCATGGCCAAAAAAAAGAAACCTACTAAAAACAAACCGAATAAAGGTATTACAGCTGCAAGTCTTACGAAAGATGAACGTATTAAATTGCTATTGGGCTTTTTTACCTTTTCGTTTTCAATATATTTATTGTTTGCATTTATTTCTTATTTGTTTACATGGCAAATTGATCAAAGCAAGCTTGATATTACTTTTTTTGAATTGTTTAAAGATGCCTCAATTACTGTTGAAAACTGGTCGGGCAAGCTTGGAGCTATGTTGGCACATAAATTTATGCACGATTGGTTTGGAATTGCTTCATACAGCATAGTTTTTTTAATGGGCTTACTGGGAATACGCTTTTTCAATTATAGATTGTTACCCTTTAGGAGAACTCTTAAATACGTTCTAATAGTGAGTATTTGGTTGTCAATTGCTTTGGGATTTTTATTTCACAACGCTTCGTTTTTACCTGGTGGAACTCATGGCTACTTTATAAGTGAATGGTTAAATTCATTTATTGGTAAGTTAGGTACTACTTTTGTGTTGCTTATTGCCTTGTTTGGTATTCTGGTTTATTCTTTTGAAGGGTTTATAGCTAAAGTTAAAAAGTTCTTTAAATCATTGCTCGCATCAAAGGTTGAAGACCAATTCTTGACAGATATTGAAAATAATTCAGAAAATAATGGTGGAAGTATAGCTCAAGACCCTTTTAAAACTGAGCCTCGTTTTGAAAAGCCGGTTGAGGACGATGAAAAAGAGCAGGAAAAGAGCGATGATGATTCTTTTTCGTTTGAATATACATCAAAATCTGAAGAAACTGAGATCAAAGAAGAACAAAAGAGCACAGATAATTCCAATGAATTTATTGGTTTGGATAATATTGAAACCATTGAAGTAAAAGTTGTTGATAAGGAAACCGGCGAAGAATCAGAATCAAAAGATGAAACTAAAACAGAAGGCGACGGATTAGAACTTGATGTTGAGAAGATTGAAAGCGAAGATGATGCGCCTGTTAAGAAAATAGCAGATCAACCTGTTGGAGATTATGACCCTACCCTTGATCTTTCTAATTATAAGCTTCCTCCTGTGGATTTATTGGTTGATCATTCTTCAGGAGATGTAAGTGTTACGGAAGATGAATTACACAGTAACAAAAACCGTATTGTTGAGACCTTAGCAAATTACAAAATACAAATTGATAAAATTAAAGCAATTGTTGGCCCAACAATTACTCTTTATGAAATTGTTCCGGCGCCGGGAGTTCGTATCTCAAAAATTAAAAACCTTGAGGACGACATAGCTTTAAGCTTGGCAGCGCTAGGTATTCGTATAATTGCGCCAATACCCGGACGAGGCACTATAGGTATTGAAGTGCCGAATTTAAAGCCTCAGGTGGTTTCAATGCGTTCCATAATTGCGTCAAAGAAGTTTCAAAAGTCGGAATTTGAGTTACCTATTGCATTGGGTAAAACAATATCAAATGAAACTTTTGTAGTTGATTTATGCAAAATGCCTCACCTTTTAGTTGCAGGTGCTACAGGTCAGGGTAAATCGGTAGGATTAAATGCTATACTTACCTCAATGTTATACAAAAAGCATCCCTCGCAATTAAAGTTAGTATTAGTCGATCCTAAAAAGGTGGAGTTAACTTTGTACCAGAAACTAGAAAAATATTTTCTAGCTATGTTACCCGATACTGAAGAAGCCATTATTACTGATACCATGAAAGTGGTAAATACACTGAATTCATTGTGTATTGAAATGGATGCAAGATATGATCTTCTCAAGGCTGCTCATACTCGAAATATTAAGGAGTATAATGCCAAATTTATATCGCGAAATTTAAATCCTGAAAAAGGACACCGATTTTTACCCTATATAGTTGTGGTAGTAGATGAGTTTGCTGACTTGATTATGACTGCAGGTAAGGAGGTTGAGTTACCGATTGCCAGACTTGCACAGTTAGCAAGAGCCATTGGAATTCATTTAATTATTGCTACTCAACGACCTACAACGAATATAATTACGGGACTTATAAAGGCCAACTTCCCAGCTCGAATAGCATTTAGGGTTACCAGTATGATGGATTCAAGAACCATTCTTGATTCGCCAGGTGCAAATCAATTAATTGGTAGGGGCGATATGTTAATTTCGCAAGGTAGCGATGTTGTGCGTCTACAATGTGCCTTTGTTGATACTCCCGAGATAGAGGAAATTATGAATTTTATTCAGCAACAGCAATCGTATTCAACTCCTTATTATTTGCCTGAATATGTTTCTGAAGAAACCAGTGATCCTGGTAATGTTGATTTATCGAAAAAGGATGTGCTTTTTGAGGATGCAGCGCGCATTATTGTAGCAAACCAACAAGGTTCAACCTCTTTAGTTCAAAGGAAATTTTCAATTGGTTACAATAGGGCTGGAAGAATTGTTGATCAGCTTGAAGCTGCTGGAATAGTTGGTTCTTTTGAAGGTAGCAAAGCAAGGCAGGTTCTTATTCCAGATGAATATTCCCTTGAACAATTATTGAATAATTTGAACTAAAAAAAATCTTTTTGTATGATAAAATATTTGTTATTTGCAGTGGTATTTATAATGTCCCAGATTGTCTTTGGTCAGAAAGATCCGCAGGCTGAAAGTATACTTAAGCAGGCTGCTGATAAAGGGATGGCCTATAAAACACTTTCGTTTGAATTTGAGTTTTCTGTTGAAAATGTACAAGATAAAAGCGAAGAAAAATATTCAGGTGAGTTATGGGTAAAAGGTGACAAATTTAAAATGAGTATTGATAATACCATTACTTTTTGTGATGGTAAAAGCCGATGGGTATTTTTACCAGAAGTTGAAGAAGTAAATGTTTCTTTTGTAGATAAAGAGGAAGACTTGGATCCTGAAGAAAGATTTTTAGTTGAGCCTTTGTCGCTCTTTACGCTGTACAAAAAGGGTTTTAAGTACAGTATTTCTGGTGATCAGAAAATTGAAGATAAAACCTATTCGGTAATTGATTTATCGCCTGAAGATATTGGTAAGCCATTTTTTAAAATTAAATGTTGGATTTCTGATGAGTACGATTATTATGCAGTAAAATATTTTCAAAAGGATGGTACTCGCATAACTTTGCAAATTAAAACATTAACGGTTAATAATAAATTGAAGGATAGTTTGTTTAGTTTTAATTCTAACGATTATCCAAATGTTGAAGTTATTGACTTAAGGGAATAAAAAAAGGGTTTTACTACCATTTTTGTGGGTAAAGTATAATTATGTGTATTTTTAAGTTCTCTCTGCCAACTGTTGACTAGCTACTGCTTACTATATCTCCTTTTAAAAAACTCTTTATAAAATTATCTTCCCTTAAATTTGTACCTAAGTTGAGCGATTCGAACAAAGTGAAGAGGCGCTTTACTTAGGTATAACCCTCCCGACCTCCGGTACGGGACAGACTGTCCTAGGACTTGATGCTTTTCACATTTTGATCAGCCTGGCCCGAGTAAATCTGCGAACCCAAG
>JAQICC010000030.1 GCA_027858735.1 Salinivirgaceae bacterium | reverse complement strand
ACTCAAAATGTGAAAACCAACAATTCCTAGGTCAGCCTGTCCCGTACCGGAGGTCGGGAGGGTTATACCTAAGTAAAGCGCCTCTTCACTTTGTTCGAATCGCTCAACTTAGGTAAAAGTCACTTTGAAATCAAACAATGCATTAACTTGAGTTGGATTGTATTTCGTTAATATTTTTGATTTTATTCCTAAATTGAAACAATAAAAAACGGAGTAGAAAATAAATTCTAACCCCGTTTCTATCTTACTTCACCGATCTCAACTAGTTTCTTGTATGTGTTACCACATATCAATAATATGCCCGTGCTAAAATGTCATAATTAATCATTTTAGCATTGGTGCATTCAATTTTTTTAATCTACATTATCAAATAAAAATGAGTTTTCATCACTTATTCTTGTTGTACCTTCTTCGTCGGTAAGACTGTAGCGAGAGACTTCATTTTCCTCTGGACTCACTTCCTCTATTTCATCAAGATCAACATTTTTACGTTTAAAAGCAGGTTCGTTTTCCAGCTCTTCAATATCGCTTTCGTTATGGTAGGAAATTTTTGGTTTTTGAGCTCTATTCACTTTTATACCCTCATTCGCATTGGCCGTTTTTGTGTCAAGATCCATTGGTTTTTGAGTTGGCTCTTCTGATTCCATTTTTTCTTCAGAAAATAAATCAAATTTTTCAACTTCAACATCCTTTCCTTCCGTATTAAAATTAAAAAGCTCAGCATTATCATCCACGTTTTTATCAAGAACTTCAAAAACAACTTCCTCTGGATCAGTCATAGTCTGTTGTTCTGAAATTTCTGCCTTTGTTTTATTCTTAGTTTTAACGGAATCAATTAAAGGAACAGATACTTTCTTTTCTGCATGATGAGATGCCAATTCGGGAATACTTTCATTTCCAAAACCTGTAGCAATTATGGTAATACAAATTTTATCGCCCAAATTATTGTCAAGTGTGTTACCCCAAATAATATCAGCAGTCATTCCTGCAGCTTCCTGAACGTAATCGGTTATCTCACCAATTTCATCCATGCGCACTTCATCATCGGGTCCCGACGCAATATTTAAAAGAATATTTTTGGCACCCCTAATATCATTATTGTTCAACAATGGAGAGGTTAATGCATCTTCAATAGCTGTCATTGCACGGTTTTCACCTTTAGCAATAGCCGATCCCATTAATGCTACTCCACTATTTGCCATAACGGTTTGAACGTCGGCAAAGTCAACATTTACAGAACCATGAACTGTAATAATTTCGGCAATACCTTTGGCAGCTACAGCTAGCACATTATCGGCCTTTCCAAAAGCCTGTGATAAAGGCAAATCACCGTGCATTTCACGAAGCTTTTCATTATTAATTACGAGAAGTGAATCAACATGCTCACGCATCTTATTTAAACCTTCAATGGCTTGATTCATGCGTCGTTTACCTTCAAATCGGAAGGGTAATGTAACAATACCTACCGTAAGAATACCCAAATCTTTTGCTTCTTCGGCAATTACAGGAGCAGCACCGGTACCAGTACCTCCACCCATACCCGCAGTAATAAATACCATTTTGGTATTATGCGATAGCACTTCTGATATTTGATCGAGACTTTCAATGGCTGCGTGCTTTCCTTGTTCGGGCTTGTTACCTGCCCCTCTACCTTGCGTTAAGGTTTCACCAAGCTGAATTTTTATAGGTATCTCACTGGTTATCAAAGCCTGAGCATCGGTATTGCACATTAAAAAGTCAACATCGGTAATTCCTTGGCGAAACATGTGATTAACTGCATTTCCACCACCACCACCAACACCAATTACCTTAATAATTGAGCTTTTATTGGTTGGTAAATCAAAATTCATCAGTTCTTCGGCCATTTTATTCGTATTTTAAGTTTTATCAATTTATTCAATCGTCAGTATTTCGTATTACTGCCACTTACATTTGTTCATCGTCAACTTCAAAGAATTTTCCCAAATTATCGAATAAGCTGGCAATCTTCTTCTTACCTTGTTTTCCATCCAATTCTTCAATAGGTCCCCTCTCTATAACTTGTGGTTCGGGATCAGATGTTATCTTTGTGTCATTTTTTCGAGCAGCATTTTCTTCAACACAACATGCTCCATTATCGCTAATTCCGGTAAGCATTAAACCTACAGCAGTTGCAAACATAGGTTGATTAACCTCTTCAACAATTTTACTTTGAACACTCTGGTTTGGTAGCCCTAATCGCACATCCATACCGGTTTTAAATGCCACCAATTGACTTAAGTTTTTCAAGAGTGCACCGCCCCCTGTTAAAACAACTCCTGCACCTAATTGCTGTAACATACCCGATGCTTCAACCTCAAAATAAACCTGTGCAATAATCTCTTCCATGCGAGACTGTATAATGTGCGAAAGGTTTTTAAAGGATATTTCTTTGGGAGGGCGACCGTTAATACCAGGTATGCTAACTACTTTGTTTTCCTGAGCTTTATCGGCTAAAGACGAACCGTATTTAACTTTTAATTGCTCAGCGTATCGTTCCAAAATGTTACATCCTTGCTTAATATCTTGTGTTACAATATTTCCTCCGAACGGAATAACTGCCGTATGACGGATAATTCCATCATAGAATACAGCTACATCAGTTGTACCACCACCAATATCGACCAAAGCAACACCAATTTCTTTTTCGTCTTCGGTTAATACTGCATCGGATGAAGCCAATGGTTCAAGCACCAAACTTTTTACATTGATTCCGGCACGGTTAACACACTTTTTAATGTTATTGGCAGCAGCAGTTTGCCCTATAACAATATGAAAATTGGCCTCAAGACGTTTTCCAAACATTCCAACAGGATTTTTAACTCCCGTTTCGTTATCAACAATAAAACTTTGAGGCATTACGTGTATAATTTCTTCACCTACATCGATAGGAATTTTGTGCATATCGTCCACCAAAGCTTGTACATCTTCTTTCGATATTTCTTGGTCGTACGAGTCGCGATTTATATATCCTCTATTTCGAATGCTGCGAATATGTTGCCCCGCAATACCCACATATGCATCGGTAACACGTACACCAGCTTGCGATTCAGCAACATCAACTGCTTGACGAATAGCATTTAATGTTTGTTCAATATTTAATACAACGCCACGTTTAACACCCGTTGAACGGGTGTTTCCGTAACCCAAAATATCGATATTCCCCGATTCACTTTTTTTCCCGATTATAGCTACTATCTTGGTAGTACCTATATCAATTGCTGCTACAATTTTCTCTTTTTGGCTCATACTTATTATCTTTTGGTGCAAATAACCTGATTATTGTATTTTAAATTTATTTTATTATAACTGTTCCAGCCGGCACTTGGGAAGCCTTGCTCATATAATGCTTTCAAATTTCTAAACTTGTTTTTATAGTTCTCAATAGTTCCCATTTCTATTATATGAGTTCCTACTCTTGGCACCAATTCAAAATTGTTTCTATTCACATATACTTGCTCCATCTGGGCTTTCCAAAATTCATCATGATAAATATAACTGGCAACTTTGTACAAATCAAGTAGTAGCGTGTTAGAGTTATCCACAGACTTATCACCAATTTGCTCTTTTTGCTGTGCTAATAACTTGGTGTAATTTAAATCGATATTTCCTGATGCAATAAGCACGTGAGCAGTGTATTTTCGAGATAGCGGCATTATTTTCCCCTCTTCATCGACATAAAAACTTTCGCGGTTTTTATTAATAATGCGTAAAATAGGGTTTCGCTGAATAATTTTTATTTCAATATCGCCTTGCAGGGTTCGGTGAACATTCGCCTTTTTAACTGAGGGGTGCAGCAAAATGAACTCTTCCAACTTGTTGGTGTTTACGCTATTAATTTCTGTGCCAATAATGGATTCTCCCTTATCATTTAACATAGATAAAACATCACCCTCTTCAATAAAAAAGTTATTGGTTTCGTCTAGTATCTTAACATTAATATTTTGGCATTTAATATCCTTCTTTTTCGCACCAATAAGGGGTAACAGTATTGCTAAATACAGTACTATTGTTGCCCAGGGTAATATGTTTTTTATTTTGTTCATTGTTTTTTAACCATGAATGATTCTAATTTTCAATAATTTATTTCCAAATATCTATTCTAAATTGTGTTCTGGCCATCATTTGTTTTCAATTCAATTTCGCTACTCAGAACGCTATTCTAAGCTTAACATATTCCTAGCACGTTGCCTTAGGCTAATAAATTTAAGCCCTTCATGCTTATATCTCTTCCTCATTTATAATATTATACTTCTCTAATAATCCTTTTTTAATTTGAGGAACAAGACGATCAATATCGCCGGCTCCCATGGTTATAATAAGTTCAGAATCGGAATTTACTACTGCACTTACAAGCTTGTTGTAAGCGCACAACTGCTTATTCTTCATCTTAATTTTTTCAAATATCATTTTACTATCAACTCCATTAATGGGCTTTTCTCTAGCTGGATAAATGTCCGTTAAAATCAAGTTATCGCACAAAGCCAGACTTTCCGCAAATGCATCGGCAAAATCGCGAGTTCGGGTAAATAAATGGGGTTGAAATACTCCGGTAATTTTCTTATCGGGATATATATGTCTTACAGAATTAATGCACGCTTTAATTTCTTCCGGATGATGCGCATAATCGTCAATAAATACCAGATTTTCTGATTTTATCTGATAATCGAATCTGCGTTTTACGCCTTGGTAACTTTCAAGATTTATTTTAAGCTCGCTCATATCTGCATTTGCAGAATAAGCTGCAGCCAATGCAGCTACTGCATTCTCTAGATTATACAAGCCCGGAACCCCAAGCTTAAATCCTATAATTTTTTCTTTTGGAGTATGCCAATCGAATTGATAAAAACCATCAATAATTTGGATATTACTGGCATAAAAATCAGCTTCTTCATTAGCGAGTGAATAGGTATAATAGTTAATCTCTGTATTACTCCCTTTACTAATATCCAAACCAAATTTATAAATAAGAGCCCCACCCGGTTTTATTTGCGCTATGTATTGATGAAATGAATCAATTAAAAAACTATGATTATTATAGCTATCTAAATGATCGGCATCCATTGATGATACTACTGCAATTTGAGGATGGAGTGTGAGGAATGACCTGTCGAATTCATCGGCTTCAATAACCACATTTTTTGCCTTAGCATTTATTATTACGTTACTGTCAAGGTTTTTAGAAATCCCGCCTAAAAAAGCGCTGCAATTTTCTTTCATTAACCAAGCCAAGGTTGTACTTATTGATGTTTTTCCATGAGTACCAGCTATTCCTATACCCTGATTTTCCTTAACTAATAAGCCCAAAGCCTCAGATCGTTTTAGTACTGGATAGCTATTCTGGTAAAAAAACTGCAAACCCCTATGACTTTTGGGTATGGCCGGTGTATAAATTACTAAGGTAGTTTCCACTTGGTTTTTAAAGTCATCAGCTATTTCTTCTAGCGAATCGTTAAATGCTATTCGTAGCCCTTCGTTTATAAGTTTGTGTGTAATATCCGATGGAGTTTTGTCGTATCCGGCAACAGTATAGCCTGCCGCATTAAACCAGCGTGCAAGTGCACTCATGCCAATGCCGCCAATGCCAACAAAATATACTCTATGGAAATTCTTTATGTTCATATATGTTTTATTCTCTATGTTCCATCCGTAAAAGCTGATACCCCCCAAAGGGTGACTTAGCATGCTGAAACCTTTCAATTAGATTTCAATCATCCAGGCTTTGTGCTTTATTGTTTTACTAGTTTTAATAATTCATCAACAATATGTTCATCGGCGTTTGGTTTTGCCAGCTTATGCAAACGCATTTGCATTTCAACCCACTTATTATCATCTGCCATCAATTTCAGCAATTCATTTATTAGTAATTCCTTGGCATCAGAATCATTTACCATAATAGCGGCTTCTTTGTCAACCAATGCTAAAGCATTTTTTGTTTGATGATCTTCAGCTACATTAGGGCTTGGCACCAAAATAATTGGTTTGCCAATAATACAAAGTTCTGAAATGGTTCCTGCTCCGGCTCTAGAAATAATAACATCGGCAACGGAGTAAGCCAAATTCATTTTATTTATAAACTCAAATACCTGAACATTATGAGAACTATATTGCGTTAGTTCCTTTCTTGCTTGTTCATAATAGCTTTTACCAGTTTGCCATATTACCTGAATATCTTTACGAATTAACTCATCGAGATTAAAAGCTATACTTTGATTTATAGTGAGCGCTCCCAAACTACCCCCAATTACCAGTAAGGTTTTTTTATCCGTATGCAAATTGAAATGCTGCAGTGCTTCGCTACTTTTACTCGTTATATCTTGTAAATCTTTACGAACCGGATTTCCTGTATTTACAATTTTGTGGCTTGGAAAATATTGACCCATTTTATCGTAAGCCACGCATATTCTCTTAGCTTTTGCTGCCAAAAGTTTATTCGTTAGACCTGCATAAGAATTTTGTTCCTGAATAAGGGTTGGAATATTTAGCTTTTGAGCAATACGCAAAAGCGGTCCGCTAGCATAACCACCTACTCCAACAACTACGTCAGGATTAAAGGCTTTAATAATGCTCTTACATTTTATTAAGCTAATAATGAGTTTTGGAAAAAAAGTTAGATTTTGCCATGTAATTCGACGCTGAAAACCTGAAATAGGAAGCCCTACAATTTTGAAGCCTGCAGCCGGAACCATTTCCATCTCCATACGATGGTGCGCACCAACAAAAAGTATTTCGGCACTATTATTTCGCCTTTGAATGGCCCTAGCTATTGAAAGTGCAGGAAAAATATGGCCACCTGTGCCACCTCCACTAATAATTATCTTCAGGGATTTCGATTTCTGATTCATCTTCAGTTTCTTCTTTTAATGGTTGAACAGTTCTACTTACACTTAATATTATTCCAAGAGCACCACTGGTAAACATTATTGAGGTTCCCCCCATACTTACAAATGGCAATGTTTGACCTGTTACAGGAAAAACGTTAACAGCAACACCCATATTAATTAATGCCTGAAACACCAGACTAAAAGCCAACCCGATGACCAAAAATGCTGGAAATGTTCGTTGGCTTTTTCTGACAATTGCTCCAACTCGCCACATTAAAAACAGGTATAGTAATAAAACAATAAACCCGCCTATTAATCCATACTCTTCAACAATTATGGCATAAATAAAATCGGAATATGGATGTGGTAGAAAATTTCGTTGGATGCTATTTCCCGGCCCCCGACCAAACAAGCCCCCATTTACAATGGCTATTTTCGATTGGTTTGATTGGTAATTCCCTTCACTATCGCCACTTGTAAAGTTTTCGATTCGCGCTTTCCATGTGCTCACACGACCTTTGCCAGACATATTTAATGCCAACGAAACAAAGAGTACTACACCAACAACGCCTACACCAACAACACCTAATAAATGCTTTATTCTTATTCTGCCAATAAACATTAGAACTAAACAAATGGCAAATAACATGGCTGCGGTTGAAAAGTTAGCAGGCAGAATTAGCCCACAAATAATTAGCACCCACATGAGTATGGGTTTAAAGGCTGCATTTGGATCTTCAATATTTTCTTGATTTTTTGAGAGTATTCGAGCTACATATATTATAAGTGCAAACTTGGCCATATCGGATGTTTGAAACGATAAACCTGTTCCTGGTAAAGTTATCCAACGAGCAGCCTCATTTAAACTAACACCGCGCACCATAGTCCATGCCAATAAGGGTACACTAGCATATACCAGCAGCTGCGAAAGCGAATAGAATACTTTATAAGATATATTATGTACTACGAAAGTTATACCAATACCTAAGGCCAAAAATGTTAGATGCCTGAATAAAAAGTACGAAGTATTACCCCCCATTTTCTTATATGCTAATGTTCCGGTAGCACTATACACAGTAAGCATAGAGAATATTGCCAATAAGAATATTATTAGCCAAATGGCTGTATCGCCTTTAAAATATTTTACAAATTTTTCTTTCATATATTAGTGCCACAGATTCACAGATTACATTTTATGCTTAATTCCTCTGATTTTATCATGCAGCGTTTCTTATTATCTAATTAATCTTTTTGTCTTTTAAAGAGTCTTCTCCAAAATTTACAATCAACCCTAATTGACAATTTGAAATTGCCAAATAGTTTATAGTTTGGGCATAATGATCTTTTGCTATTCCATGCGATGCTTTTATTTCCAGTATTATTTTTTCATCAACAACAAAATCAGCATAAAAGTGATGCGGAAGCATTATGCCCTTATATTCAATCTCATATTTTTTTTCTCTTTCAAAAGGTATTTTATTTAAGTTAAATTCATGTTCCAAAGCGTCTTTATAAACAATTTCAAGTAAGCCATTACCAAATGTTCTATGAATTTCCATGCAAAGCCCAATTGTTTTATAGGTTTCGTCTTGTAAAGGATATTTTTGCTCTGAATAGCTCATTAACTTCTGTAAAATTATATTATAGTTTTTACTCTGTGAATCAGTGGCTAATTACAAATTGCGAACTGCTTGCTTAAACTTGCGGCCACGATCTTCGTAATTCTGAAACAGATCGAAGCTTGCACATGCAGGCGATAGCAATACGGCATCGCCATTTTCGGCCAAATAGTATGAGGCTCTTACAGCCTCTTCCATCGATTTTGCATCAACAATATCTTTAACATGACCTTTAAATGCCTTATGAATGTTTTCATTATCAACACCCAAACAGACAATTGCTTTTACTTTTTCGGTAACCATTGGTAGCAATTTGGTGTAATCGTTGCCTTTGTCGACCCCGCCAACAATCCAAACTGTAGGTTTATTCATACTTTCAAGCGCATACCAGGAAGAATTTACATTGGTCGCTTTTGAATCGTTGATAAACTCAATTTTATGTACCTGAATAACAGGCTCAAGTCTATGTTCCACTCCCTTAAAATCGGTTAAGCAATCGCGAATTGTCTCTTTCCTGATTTTAAGTACATTTGCAGCAACAGCAGCTACCATCGAGTTGTAGGTGTTGTGCTTGCCCTTTAGTGCTAATTCCTTGAGATCCATAGTAAATTCGCAGTTATTATATTTAACAATCATGCTATTACCCTCAACATAAGCCCCTTGCAATAATTTCTCATTAAGCGAGAATGGCAAAAGCTCAATTTCGGGGTTGCTTGCTTGCAGTTTCTTCACAATTACCTCATCATCGTGGCAGAAAACCAGTTTTTGATTAGGGGTCATATTCTGAAGTATCCTGAATTTGGAAGCTATATAATTTTCGAACTTGTTTTCGTATCGGTCTAAGTGATCGGGAGTAATGTTCATTAAAACGGCAATGTCTGCTCTAAAATCAAACAACCCATCGAGTTGAAAACTACTCAACTCGAGCACATAATAATCAAAATTTTCAGTGGCTACTTGTCGCGCAAAGCTTATACCTACATTACCTGCTATGCCAACATTTAAACCCGCACGCTGTAAAATTTCATAGGTAAGCAGTGTTGTTGTAGTTTTACCATTACTGCCAGTTATTGCAATCATAAATGCTTGAGTATAGCGACATGCAAATTCAATTTCAGATATTACCGGAATAGCTTGCTCTTTTACTTTAACAACAATGGGTGACGTATCGGGTATACCAGGACTTTTAATAAGCTCTTTAGCTGTAAGAATTTTAGATTCGGAATGCTTGCCTTCTTCCCAAGCAATTTCGTTATTATCGAGTTCTTGCTTGTACTTATCGGCAATTTCACCAAAATCGGATACAAAAACAGTGAATCCTTTTTCTTTTGCTAAAAGCGCTGCTCCAACACCGCTTTCGCCGGCTCCTAAAATTGCTATGTTTTTGTTATCGGTCATTTTATGATTTTGTAATGTATTTTTTTAATTCTTGGGGTTCACCCCAAGTTGTCTGAATTAGAGCCCTTCAGGCTGCAATGTCGAATTATCTGATTTTCAATGTTACTATTGTTAATACTGCAAGAGCAATTCCAACAATCCAAAAGCGAATAACGATTTTTGGTTCGGGATAGCCCTTTATTTGATAATGATGGTGAAGTGGACTCATTCTAAAAATGCGTCGGCCTTCTCCAAATCTCTTTTTTGTATATTTAAAATAACCCACTTGCAACATCACTGAAAGGTTCTCTACTAAGAAAATACCGCATAAAATAGGTATTAACAATTCCTTACGAATTACAATGGCCAATACAGCAATTATACCGCCAATAGTAAGGCTTCCGGTATCGCCCATAAATACTTGGGCCGGAAATGAATTGTACCATAAAAACCCAATGGTTGCTCCAATAAATGCAGCTGAAAATATCACCAACTCACCAGTGTTAGGGATGTACATGATGTTCAAATAATCGGCAAAGAATACGTTACCTGAAACGTATGCTAAAATACCGAGTGTAGCTCCAATAATTGCCGATGTTCCCGTTGCTAAACCATCAAGACCGTCAGTCATGTTGGCGCCGTTGCTTACTGCTGTAATAATGAATATTACCATAATAATAAATACTAGCCAGGCCCATTTTTGGGAAGCTTCTTCTCCCAAAAACTTCACTAATCCGGCATAATCGGCTTCGTTATTTTTAAAAAATGGAATGGTAGTTTTTGTAGCTTTTACATCACGAACTTCAAACTCTTTCACAACATCAGCATTTTCAATGCCCATTAGTTCAACTTGCTCATCTAGCGTATCTATTTTAATATTTTCGCGAATAACAACATCGTCACTTAAGTAAAGGGTAATGCCTACGATTAAACCCAACCCAATTTGTCCAAGAATTTTAAACTTGCCGGTTAAACCCTCTTTATCTTTAAGAAAAACCTTTATGTAGTCATCTAAAAAACCGATAGCTCCTAACCAAAGAGTTGTAATCAACATTAAAATAATGTAGATATTGTCGAGTTTGGCAAAAAGTAAAACCGGGATAATAATGGCTCCAATAATGATCAATCCACCCATGGTTGGAGTTCCTTTTTTTTGCATTTGCCCCTCAAGACCCAAATCACGTACTTCTTCACCTATTTGCATGCGTTGTAATAAACGAATTACTCTTTTTCCATAGAAGGTTGACAAAATAATAGAGAATATTATAGCCAATCCTGAACGAAACGAAATGTATTGAAACATACCGGCTCCGGGGAAGTTAAGTTCGTTTAAATAATCAAACAGATAATACAACATAGCTATTCGTTTTCAAAAATTTCGTTAATTACTTCTTTATCATCAAAATGGTTTTTTACACCATTAATTTCCTGATATGTTTCGTGCCCTTTGCCGGCAACTAAAACAATATCACCTGCTTGCGCCAGCATACATGCTGTTTTTATAGCCTCTTTTCTATTGGTAATGGCTAGCAACTTACTATTTAAAGGAGGTAGAACTCCAGCCCGCATTTCTTCAATAACATCTTCGGGTTTTTCGTTTCGCGGATTATCGGATGTTAGAATAACCTGATTACTCAATTCCGCAGCAACTTTTGCCATAATTGGACGTTTTGCCTTATCGCGGTTACCGCCGGCACCTACCACTGAAATAATTTTATGATTGCCTTCGCTAATTTCATTAATTGTGATCAACACATTTTTTAAAGCATCGGGCGTATGCGCATAGTCAACAATTGCCAATTTACCCGATTTTGATTTCATATACTCGAATCGTCCATCAACTGTTACCAAAGTACTTAAAGCTTGAAATACCTCATCGCGATTTTGATTTAGAAGTACCGCAACGGCATAAACCGATAACAGGTTATAGGCATTAAAGCCCCCAATAAATTGTGTCCAAAGCTCGGTGTTATCGAATGATATTAACATACCATCGATATGCGATTCTAAAATGCGCCCTTTGAAATTGGCCATGTTTTTTAATGCCAGAGTATGTTGAACAGACTCGGTATTTTGCAACATTATGCGACCGTTTTTATCGTCGACATTTACCAATGAAAAAGCATCTTTAGCCAATGCATCGAAGAACAATTTTTTAGCTTTTATGTACGCTGCAAAGGTTTTATGATAATCGAGATGATCTTGTGTGATATTGGTAAAAACAGCCCCTTTAAAATTTAGACCAGCAACACGCTGCTGATGAAGTGCGTGTGAGCTAACTTCCATAAAGCAAAATTCACAGCCTACTTCAACCATTTCGGCCAATAATTTATTTAACTGAACCGGATCGGGAGTAGTATGGGTAGCATCAACAATACTGATATCGATATAATTACAAATAGTAGAAAGCAACCCTACTTTATAACCCAATTTTTTGAATAGTTGATAAAGCAATGTTACTGTTGTAGTTTTCCCGTTTGTTCCTGTTACACCCACTAACTTTAAATTATCCGAAGGATTATCATAAAAATTCGAGGCCATTTGCCCTAAGGCATAAGCTGAATTTTCAACTTGCAGATACGTAATATTTGCTTGAATATTGACAGGTAAATCTTCACATACTATAGCCACAGCACCTTTATCGATAGCCATTTCAATAAATTTATGCCCATCGGCTTGATAGCCTTTTACAGCCACAAACAATTGGCTCGTTTCAATTTTACGTGAATCGAATTCAATGGCAGAGATCAAAACATTAGCATCTCCAATTATTTGAAGAACTTCAATTTTGCTTAATATGTTGTTTACTTTTCTCAATTAAATTAGTTTTAAAACAATTCTATCACCTTGTCGAAATCGGGTTCCCGGATTTATTGATTGTTCATTCACCGATCCACGTCCTTGAATTACTACACTCAAACCCAAATTCTCTAAAACAAACATGGCATCTTTGGCGCCCATGCCTTTAACATCAGGAATTAAAAGATCTTTAACATAGCGATTATGAAAGCGCACTGCCGAATCGCGTTTTTCTGTTGCTACCCAATCAGAATTTATCCCTAAATCTTCGTAAGGAATTTTCAAGTCCTTTAATACCTCAATCAAATCTTTCTTGTACCCTTTGCGCGAATAGGGAATACTCAGCGGATTATTATCAGCATGAACTTCTTGCCCATGCAAATCGATTTGAGTTGAATATACCTTATCGGCAATTTCTTTAAATACCTGACCTGCAACTAAATTACCGTAATACACTCCTGACGTAGGAGCATTAACAACCACTATACACGTATATTTTGGATTATTAGCAGGAAAATACCCCACAAAGGATGCCTGATAACTGGTCCGACTTTGGTATTTATAACCATATTTTTCGTTCGCAATTTGAGCGGTACCTGTTTTGCCGGCAATTTGGTAATTTGAACTGCTTAAGTTTTTTGCCGTTCCGTTTTCTACCACCCCTTCAAGCATTTTTTTAGCTTTTGCTATTGTTGCTTTTGAACAGATTGAAGGATTTATTACCTCAGGATTAAACTTTTTCTTCACCTCGCCATGATCAGAAATGGCCTTTACAAATCTGGGCTTCATCATTTCGCCGTTGTTTGCCACAGCATTATAAAAAGTTAATATTTGCATCGGTGTTTGTGCAACTTCGTAACCATACGACATCATGGGCAACGAAACACCCGACCATAATGTATCGGTAGGGAACATGATGTAGGGAGCACGTTCCCCTTTAATTTCTAACCCCAACTTTTCTGTTAAACCCATGCGTTTAAGACCTTTCACAAATCGATCTTCGTTACCCGTATAGTATTGAGTTATTAATTTTGTTACTCCCACATTCGACGACACTTCAAACACCTCCTGAACGGTTAATTTACCATGTACTCTTGTATCACGCACCACTATATCATGGTATCTTACCATCCCATTACCGGTATCAATGCTATCATCTAAATCAATAAAACCATCTTCAAGAGCCACCATTAACGAAGGAAGTTTAAAGGTTGAACCGGGTTCGGTTCGTTCACCAATAGCGTAATTATATTGCTCGCTATAAGTACCTTGCGAGTTGCGCTTAAGGTTTACAATAGCCCTTATGTCGCCTGTTTTTACCTCCATTAAAATTGCAGTGCCATGACTTGCATTATGCCTGCTGAGCTGATTATATAATGCCTGATGCGCCACATCCTGGATATTAATATCCATAGTGGTAATTACATCGTAACCATTGCGCGGCTCAACTTCGTTTCCATCATTTATAGGCATCCAATAATTACCGGCAATTCGTTGTACCAATTTAATGCCCTTTTCACCTTTTAATTCTTCATCGTAAGCTCCCTCAATACCCACCAGAGCGCCCCATTTACCATAGCGACCAATGGTACGCGAGGCTAAGGTTACAAAAGGCTGAATGCGTTTGTTTTCTTGCTGCACAATAAAACCACCTTTGTTTTGACCCAAACGGAAAATGGGAAGTGTTTTTAATTCTTTAAGTTGAATATAATCTACTTTTCTTTGAATAAGATGATATCTATCGCCCCGATAGCGAGCACTTACCAATTTACGTTTGTATTGTTGGGCTGTTTTATCGTTAAACACTCTTGAAAGGCCAATAGAGAGAGAATCAATATAGCGATTAAAAACTTCGTCGGTAAGAGCCGGACATTTTAGATCCATGCGTATTTCGTAAAAAGGAACCGATGTAGCCAAAATACGACCATCAGTAGCACAAATATCCCCCCTATCAGGTTCAATAATAATATCCTTCTGACTTATGGTATTTGCATTGGCCCATTTGTCGTGTTCTGCCACTTGAAGCCATAATACTTTTAGTACAATCACAAGAGCGAAAGCAACCACTGCTATATAAACTAAAAATAGTTTGCCTACAATTTCTTTTCGTGTACTACTTTCACTCATTGCTATCAATAACTAGTTTTTGCGGTGGCTCCACTGCTTCCTTTAAATCCAATCCTTTTTCGTTTACCAAGCGAGCTACTTCACTTTGCTTACTTATAAACATTAGTCTCGAAGCCGAGGTAATTGACTCAGCTCTAAGTTCTTTTAGTGTGCTTTGTATATTATTGGTTTGGCGAACAATTTTTTCGGCATGGTAGCGGTTGCCAATATACAATACGGCAATTAGGGTTAAAAAAAGAACATAAGGCAGCTGATCCACAACACTGTCACGGGTTAATATGCTACCGTCCATAACGTTTTTAAGTGGCATGCGCCCCTCGTTTTTACTGCTTATGGTTATTCTTTTTTTGTTGAAAAATTTCATTTATTCTTTTCTTAATCCGTCTTCTTTTATTTTTTTCAATTATTCTTTTCAATATTGCGGTGCATGTACCATTTTGCTATTAATAATTTATCTGCTTGCACCTTTTTTTGTGGCTTTGCCACATTCTTGGGGCGCTGCCCCAAGCTCTTGAATTACGCCCCTTCAGGGCTTATAAGCGTTCTGCAATGCGTAGTTTTGCGCTTCGAGCTCGGTTGTTTCTTTCTATTTCAGCATCGTCGGGTATAATAACTTTTCGATTAATCGATTTAAAAGGCACCTCGAAATTTCCATACAAGTCTTTTTCAGGTTGCCCCTCGAACATGCCGTTCTTTATATAATTTTTAACCAATCGGTCTTCCAGGGAATGATATGTAATCACAACCAATCTTCCTCCAGGTTTAATAACTTTTTCCGTTTGAATAAGCATTTCCTTCAAGGCTTCCATTTCTTGATTTACCTCGATGCGTAATGCCTGAAATACCTGTGCCAGAAGTTTCGATTGGCCTTTTGGCGGCATAATTGGGTCGAGCAGTTCTTTTAGCTGCTCTACTTTTTCTATTTTCTGCTGTTTTCGGAATCTATCAATAAAGCCTGCAATACGTCCGCCAGTTTTTAGTTCCCCATAAGTTTTGAAAATGAATTTAAGATCGTTCACCTCATATTCGTTCAGAACCTTTTGTGCTGTAAGCTCTGCCGTTTGGTTCATTCGCATGTCTAAATCGGAATTAAAGCGAAAGGAAAACCCACGGTCTTCGGCATTAAAGTGATGACTTGACACACCAAGGTCGGCTAGTATACCATCTACCCTATCAATTTTATGGTAACGCAAGTAATTTCGCATGTAACGAAAATTCCCTTGAACCAAAATCAGGTTTTTGTCTTTAGGCTTGTTGGCAATGGCATCGGTATCTTGATCGAAAGCTACAAGCTTACCTTTTTTAAGTTTTGAAAGAATTAAACTTGAATGACCACCCCCACCGAAAGTACAATCCACATAAAATCCATCAGGATTAATGGACAGTGCCTCAACACTTTGTTCCAATAAAACTGGCACATGATAATCATCCATACTTAGTCCTCCGAATTTTGCGGTATTTGCATTATTTGTTCGGCGAGATTAGCGAAGTCGCTTTCTTCTTCTTCTAATCCATCATAAACTTGCTTGTTCCAGATCTCAATTTTTGAATCTTGACCCGACAAAACAATCTCTTTATCTCCTCCAATAATTTCCAGTAAGCGTTTTGGAATAAGCATTCGACTGCTGCCATCGAGAATAATCTCAGCAGTACCACGCGAAAAACCACGTACAAAACGATTGTGCTCTTTATTGAAAGGATTGGTGCGCGCACGAATTAATTGATTTTGACGCTCCCACTCTGCATTAGTGTAAAGCACAAGGCAATTTTCAAATAGGTCTTTTTTTACCACAAAGCGCTCAGCTCCACCCGCCAACTGCTTTTTTAAAGCTGCCGGAAATAAGATTCGCCCTTTTGTATCGAGCTTGCATGTATGATCGCCTATGAAATATGCCATAAATAAATATTTACACCTTATAACTTACAAAGTAAAAACTTTTATGACACTTTCATACACTTATCTACACTTTTTTACACCAAATGTTGAAAAATACATGCCTGATAAAATATTGTTAATGAGCGTATTGGATTATTTTTTTTGCGAAAATATTCTACAATCCAGTAATATCAACGGTTCTGTACGGTAACAACGAAACAATTATTTAATATATCACCTATTAAAATCAAGTAAGCCCAAACAAAAAATAATACTTATTGTTAAGTAGATTGTTAATTTCTAAACTCTCTCTCCCTTTTCCGTTGTTAATTGTAGAAGTTTTATAGAAATTATACATCACTTATTTTTGAGTCGAGCGATTCGTTACCTCACGGCTCTCTCACGCCCCGTACTAACATCTTTCTCGCATACGGCCTCTCAAACCGGTTTCGCTGGAAGATAGGACTGATAAATTTGGGGTTTTAATAAAGACATCCACATTGTAAATAGCCCCTATGTTTGTAATGAGATAAGTTCCATAGTAAATATTACATTTATTTATGAAACCAAAAAATAGAACATTATGAACAAAAGTAAACAATTAGATTTTAGCGGTCAAAATATTTATGTGGGTCTTGATACCCATTTAAAAAGTTGGAGAGTAAGTATTGTGGTAGGTGAAACAGCATTTAAGACCTTTTCACAAGATCCTAATACCGAACTATTGAATAAGTATTTGGTTAAAAATTTTCCAAATGCTAATTATTTTTCAGCTTACGAAGCAAGTTTTAGTGGTTTTAAAACTCATAGGGATTTAGTAAATTTGGGAATAAAAAACATGGTAGTTAATCCTGCAGATATTCCAACAACAGATAAAGAGAGAAAACAAAAAGAAGATTCTCGGGATAGTAGAAAAATAGCTAAGCAATTAAGTCAAAATGACTTGACTGCTATTTATGTTCATGATATTGAAGTAGAAGGAGATCGTCAACTTATTAGATATAGAAAGACACTTACGAAAGAGATCGCACGAACAAAAAACAGGATAAAGTCACAATTATATTATTTTGGAATACAGATACCTGTTCAGTTCTCAGAAACAAAGTATTGGTCCAAGAGGTTCACCAATTGGATCCAAGAAGTTGAACTTCCCACAGAAAGCGCAAAACTTTCATTAACAGGTTATTTGGAAATGGCCGAAATGTTAAGAAAAAAACAATATTTTATTACTAAAGAGATAAGAAAGTTAGCTGATAAACCAAGGTATAAAGAGAATTATGAATTATTAATAAGCGTACCTGGAATTGCTAATTTAACAGCAATGATCATATTAACAGAGATCGGAGACATAACGCGTTTTAAAAATTTGGATAAACTTTGCTCATATATAGGTTTTGTTCCGATGACAAATTCATCAGGAGAAAATGAAAAAACAGGAGGCATTACTATTCGTAGAAATAAAATTTTACGCACAGCAATTGTTGAAAGTTCATGGATAGCAATAAGAAATGATCCCGCCTTAATGTTGGCTTATCAAGAATTAATTAAGAGGATGGAGTCTCAAAAGGCTATAATACGAATTTCCAAAAAACTTTTAAACAGGGTACTATATGTGTTGAAAAATAAAAAAGCTTATGTGCATGCAGTCGTTAAATAAAGGTTTTACCATAAAACAACATATTCAATTAAAGACCGATAGCAGAGACTTGCGACACTATTTAATAGTTGTTCGTTCTATTTAGTTTTCGGCTTTTGCCTTATGAAATTAAAAAGGGAGATGCGGTGTTATAACAGGCATCCGTTTATAGAAGTTTGTTTTATGGGAAAATAGTTTTTTGATGGATGGTACAAAGAAATATCTATGCCTAAAAAGTACAAAGTAATAGTAAAGATTAAAAACAACTTATACGGAACAGCTTATTGTGTAAAGTATAGGGTTGATGATTTATTAAAATTCACCCTATTCCTAGATAAGAAATGGGTTGAATGGAAATGGTTTAATGTGTTTTCTAATGTAGGCGTAAATAAAGGAAAACAGTTAGCAAACTTTACAAAAAAAAGTAGACCTGAAACAAAGTTTGTGTAATTGATTTTCTTCTTTGAAAATTCATTAAAAGAAGAAATACCCCCTACAAATGAATAATAGGGGGCTGACATATTATTGTCTATTTCTTTGCAATTCAAAGTTATAAAAAACTGAAACACAAAAAAATAAGATAAAAATAAATGTTAAATAATTTGGATTACAACATAGAAGTCTCAGCAAGAAAACTCCAATAATTTCGTTACTCTTGCATTTCGACCAGTCATTTACGAAAGTAAACTCCTGATTTTCAATGCTGCGAAAGCCTCATTCTTGGAGCTTTCTTATCAGAGACCGAGTTTTCTTGCACGCACTAAATAACTTCCCATACCTTTCCCAATTCCATGAAGGTTTTCCACCACGTCTATTCAACCACTTATGCAGAATCGGCCTTACCTGCCGAAAATAACCATTAATACCATATATCCGGCCATTCCTATAAGTTGTAAATGGTATATTGGTATCCCAGTACTTTCATCCGTACATATAAATTACGCCAATAGCAGTTTTACTTTCAATCAGCTTTTTACAAATGATGGTTCTGGAGTAAAAAATCCCGATTTAAATGGAGTAAATAAGCGCATGCACTTTCGTAATTTTATAGGTACCGAAATACATACCCAACTTTTTGCTTTAGGATACAAATACAACGAATATTCACTTGTTTTTTCAGTTACCGAAAAAAATAACTTACCTGTTACCTATCCAAAAGATCTCATTAATTTATTCTTGCAAGGCAATGGCCCGTATGTTGGAAAAGCTGCAAGCTTAAAAGGTACAGGTATTTATTTTAATCACTATCGCGAATATGCCATTGGGGTATCAAAAAACCTATGGAACGGCATGTATATTGGTGTTCGCGCAAAATTACTGTTTGGCAAGCTCAATATTTCAACACGTAAAACCAATATCGATTTATCTACCGATGAAACCACATTTGATCTTAATTTTGAAGGTGATCTGCTTATCAATACGTCTTTACCTTTAATAGTTGATATTTCGAATAATACAGTAAACAGCATTAGTTATAACAATGGAGTTAGTCCAGTAACACTTGCATTAAACCGCAAAAACCCTGGTTTTGCAGTCGATGCCGGAGTGGTATATGCTTATACCGATAAAATCCAGTTATCGGCCTCGATTATAGATTTGGGTTTTATTCGTTGGCGTTCAAACCTTAATACCTTTGATGCTTCGGGTGAGTTTACCTACGATGGAATACTAAATCAAAGTGATGAAGAGGGCAGTTACTTACAGAACTTACGTGAGCAGTTTTACAAGCAAATGAAATTAGAAGCATACCCAGAAAAATATACCACCTTTTTACCTCCACGATTTCTTGCAGGGGGTAATTACAAGCACAATCAGTATTTAAGTGGGGGCATTATGGGTGATGTTATTGTATATAAATCGAAAGTTATGCCATCCATAACCCTAACTGGTCAGGCAAAACCTACCTATTGGTTAGGTTTTGTAGGTTCCTATACCATTCAAAATTATAGCTATAACAATTTAGGGTTTGGCTTCTATATTGGTAAAGCTCCGGTTCAGTTTTATATGGTTTCCGATAATGCTCTGGCATTTTTTAAGCCACTCGATGCCCGAATGGTGAATATCCGCTTTGGCTTAAATATTAACTTAGGCTGTTCAAAAAAGGATAAAGGAGAAACCATAAAATCGGGTGGGGGTAGCGGTTGTTTTGGTATGGAAAGTTCAACCCGTAAAAAGTATTTGAAAAAAGTTAAGCCATGGAGTAAGAGGAAAGGAAAGTAGTTCCCTTTAATTATTCATGTCAAGGCCATAGCCTTCATTTGATACAATAGAAATCAATAGTATTTTTCAAGAGTAATTAACTTACTGATTTGGTATTAGTTTGAATTTTTTTGTTTAATTATTATTACTTAGTTTTAAGCCGTGATTTTAATTAAAAATAACTAACTGAATAAGTATCATTGTAATATTCTTCTATGAAAAACAAACTCTTAGTAGTATTATTGATTATAAACATCGGAGCCTACTCTCAAAACAAAATTAGTGGTAAAAGTGAAGGGCATAAATTCACCTATACACCGGCTTATGAACGTGGTGTGCCTCCAAACTTATTTGTAGCAATGAGTTTTAACGATGAGAACGGCAATGGAGTTTTAGAATGCAGCGAATCGGCTATATTAAAGCTTCAAATATCAAATAAAGGTACAGGTAAGGCTCAAGGCTTAAAAATAAGTGTAAAAGATAGTTTTACCGACCATAATCTTAGCATTGCTAATTCTCCTGAAATATACTTTCTTCAGCCTGATCAAACGCGAGAAATTGAAATTTCTATTAAAGCTGGTTTTGATGTTAAAACAGCCGAGCATAAGTTGGAGATAAATGTTACCGAACAGTTTGGTTATGATATGGATCCAGCTTTTCTTGTACTAAATACTTTGGAATATCAACAGCCAAAGATGGTTTTTTCAGGTTATGAAATATTGGATTACGGTGATAGAACCGGAACCATTGTACAAGATGGTCAACTACAGGCTGGTGAGATGGTTAGACTGAAACTCATTGTTCAAAATATTGGACAAAATGTGGCTAAAAATGCCAATTTCAAATTAAGCACTACCAATCCTAATATTTATATTGAGAATGGAACAGGAAAATTAAGCGATATAGCAATTGGTGAAGTAAAAGAGTTTTGGGTAACCTTAAGTCCAAACAAAAGGGTATCATCAACCGATAAACTTCCAATTTATTTAAGCATTACAGCTGACCACAACAAGGGGAATATGGATAAATTCCAGTTACCCCTAGTGTTAAATCAAAAACCACCGATAGCACAAACTTTAGAGGTTAAAGCTGATATTGATAAACTTTCCAAACAAGTTGCTCGTTTTGAATACTCCTCGAATAAATTTACAGCCAATGTGGGATCGGTTAAAGGAATTACTACAGTTGAGCCAGCTAAAACGGTACGTAAAAACTCGGTGGCAGTAATTTTTGGGGTTGAAAATTATACAAGTTTGCCACCAGCACCTTATGCTGACAATGATGCAGAGGTAATACAAAAATACTTTAAAGATAGACTGGGTGTAGAACAAGTTGTTATGTATAAGAATGAAGATGTTGCCGGATTTATTTTCGATGATGTATTTAATCCTGATAATGGAGCATTGCAGAAAGCAGTGGTTAAAGGTGAATCTGACTTATTTGTTTTCTATTCAGGGCATGGTGTGCCTTCAAAAGATGGTAAAAACATTTATTTATTTCCATCCGACGGAAAAATTGAACGCATAGGGATTCAAGGATATAATATAAATGACCTTTATACCAACCTTGAAAAGCTAGGTGCAAAAAGTACAACAGTGTTTATTGATGCTTGCTTTAGTGGCTCATCAAGAACATCAGAGAAGAATCAAACTGAAAATTTGATAGCAGCTAAGGGTGTGAAAATAGTTCCTAAAATTACATCGCCATGGCAACGCGATCCAAATTTCTCAGTATTTAACTCATCAGGGCCTAGCGAAACCTCCTTAGGTTTTGATCCTTCACAAACAGGTTTGTTTACCTACTATTTGTGTTTAGGTTTGCAGGGCGATGCCGATGAAAATAAGGATAACAAAATTACAAATGGAGAGTTAAGTTCTTTTGTTTCAAGAAAGGTTAAGGAAACTTCTAAAAAAATATTTGGGCTTCAGAGTCCCCAGTTTAATGGTAATAAAGATTTAATATTGGTTGAATATTAGTTCGAAAACAATAAAAACACATTGCATAAATAAAGAGTAATCTCTACAGAAATGATATACCTTAAAAAACTTGCATTTTTTACAATAGCACTTATTTTATTTAAGTGTGCTGATGCTCAAAAAGTAACCAACATACAACCTAAATTGGTTGGCAATAACATGGAAATTACCTACGAAATTGCCGACGCCGATTTTAACCAAAGATTTAAAATTGAACTTTTCGTAAGTACTGATGGTGGTAAGACATACAAAGGGCCAATGACATTGATTAGTGATAGCAAGAAAGAAATTTTGGCTGGTGTAAATACCATTGTCTGGGATATTTTCAAAGATCTGACATCGCTTGATATGGAATTGTTTTTTGACATTCAGGCTGAGGTAATTGAACAAAAAATAGAACGTAGCTTTTTTGTTCAATATTCTGCCGGGGCTTTGGTTTCAAGCATCGACTATATTACCCCCATTGGTTTTAGACTAGGTATGCTTGGAAAAACAGGCTGGTATGTTGCAGGATACTTTAATTCTTTTGCAAATGCCGATTACAGTTTTGATGGAAAAAGTATGGAAAGTCCGGTATTTTATGAGTTTACAAAAAACGATTTATATCCACGAATGGTAGTAACGGCAGGTTTTACGTTTCAATTAAACTGGCAAAGTTATTTGTATGCCGGAGCAGGTTATGGAACTAAAAAATATTATTCCGAAATTATAGAATTAGGGGGTAATGATTTAACTCCTCAAGGTAACACTTGGGTTAATATGAGCGAATTTGAGGAAAGTGGAATTGAGATAGAAGCAGGAACCATTTTTAAATTCGGTAAATTCAGCTTTAGTGCAGGAGTCTCAGGATTTAATTTTAAGCAACTAGGTGCAAATGCAGGCATTGGAGTAGCCTTTTAATGTGACCTAAAAAATATCAAATTTTATTCTAAGCTTATATGTAAATCCAGCTTTTGGATTAAAAAAATAGAAACATGAAGAAATTAATTTTAACCTTTACAGCCTTATCAGTTCTTATATTAACTGGCATTATAATTAATTCTTGTAAAGAAGACTTCCCTGAAGAACATATTGGATTATCAAATAAAATTAATCTAACCCTCGAGGTTGACTCAATAAGTTACGATTTTAGTGACCTAAATGTAACATTAAGCTTTTTACCAAAAGAGTCGGATATAGAGTATGGAATTTGCTGGGATACTGTTACTCTACCGACAATTGAAAAAAATAAAACCACCAATACGTATTTAGAAGAAAAGGATTATGCTAATAAGGCCATTAATTTGGTTCCTGTTAGTAATTACTATATTCGTGCTTATCTTAAGTATGCAAATATTTACTTCTATAGCAACCAGGAGCAAATAACAACCTTGAAGCCCAGTCCTGAAGCTCAGATCAAAGAAATATTTGCAGTTACCGATAAAACGGCAAAAGTAAAATCTAACGTAACCACTCCAGAGAGGTTTGAAGTAACCGAGCGCGGTGTATGTTATGGTACTAAGAATAATCCTACTTTGGTCGATGATATTACTACAGACGACAAGGGTAATGGAGAATTTGAAAGCTCAATTAAAAGTTTACAATTAGGTACCAAGTATTATGTTCGTGCCTATGCCATTAATGCCTATGACACAGCTTATAGTTTGGAGAAAAATTTCATAACCATTGATGGTGCAGCAGCCGTATCTACTAATACGCTTACTCAAATTACATCAAATTCGGCCACTTGTGGTGGTAACATTTCTGATGATGGAGGATTAAGCATTACCGCACGAGGAGTTTGCTGGAGTACAAACCAAACACCAACTATTAATAACGATAAAACTACTGATGACAATGGTATTGGTACATTTACGAGTAGTATAACAGATTTAGAAGCTGAACAAACCTATTTCGTTCGTGCCTATGCTACCAATAGTTCAGATACCTATTATGGCGACCAAGAGGAGTTTGAAACCTTGCCCCTTGCACCTGCATCGTTTATAAGTGTTACTTCACCCAACGGAGGGGAAGATTGGGAAAGTGGTTCATCGCATGAAATTACATGGGATGATAATATTGATGAACCAGTTTCCATACAACTATGGAAAGCTACAACATTAGCAAGAACCATAGTTGCAAGCACAGAAAGCGATGGTAGCTTTACTTGGAATATAGCAAATGAATATGAAGTAGCGGTTGACTATAAAGTTAGGATAATTAGTACAACAGACGAAAATACCTATGATGAGTGTGACGAAAATTTCAGCATAAGCAAGGCTATTGAAGAAACACTTACCGACTTCGATGGTAACAGCTATAAAACTGTAACTATTGGCGATCAGGTGTGGATGGCAGAAAACCTTAAAACAACGCATTACCCTAGCGGCACAGAAATAACTTTAGTAACGGATAATATAGCTTGGGCAAACTTGGAAGACAATGATACAGATATGGCTTATTGCTATTATAATAATAATGCCAATAATGAAAAAGATACCTTTGGTGCATTATACACATATGCAGCGGCTAAGGAGGCTTGCCCTTCTGGATGGCATTTACCGTCAACAATTGAATGGACAACATTGATATCAAATGTTTCTAACGATGGACATGCGGGTTCAGAAGGAACAGCATTAAAATCGACTACTGGATGGTTAGATAATGGTAACGGTACAGATGTTTATGGATTTTCAGCTTTAGCAGGAGGACAGCGTTGGTTTAATATTGATGACAATTTTTGGGGGAAAGGAAATAATGGCATATGGTGGACTAATACCCAAAGTGATCAGACTAATGCTTATTATTATTTTATTCTTGATCGATCCGATAAAGTTAATAATGCTATACTAAATAAATCTTATGGGTATTCCGTTCGTTGCCTAAAAGGGGACCCACCAACTCAGACCCCAACCCTTACAACCACAGCAACTACGGATATTACAAGTTCTACAGCCACAAGTGGTGGAACCATTACCAACGATGGTGGTGCAACGATAACTACAAGCGGTGTTTGTTATGCCACCACCCAAAGCCCAACCATAAACGATAATGTTACTACCGATGGTTCAGCTACAGGAAGCTTTACAAGTAGTATTACAGGTTTATCTGCTTCAACAACATACTATGTTCGTGCTTATGCTACAAATAGTGTGGGTACCGCATATGGTTCTGAGACTAGTTTTACAACTTCTTCAACTGCCGGTATTCCAACAGTAACTACAACTACCGTTTCATCAATTACATCAACTACTGCAACAAGTGGAGGAACCATCAATAGCGATGGAGGAGCAGACATTACGGCTAGTGGTATTTGTTATGCTAAAACACAAAACCCAACAACAAACGATACTATTATTTCGAATGGAACAACAACAGGTTCATTCACTAGCAGCATGACAGGTTTAACAACAGGTATAACCTACTATGTTAGAGCATATGCAACTAATAGCGAGGGTACAGCTTATGGCGGGGAGGTGAGCTTTGCAACCACCTTAAAGGTTGGAGATAGTTATCAAGGCGGTGTTGTCGCATATCTATTTCATGCAGGTGAGCCGAGTTATATAGCGGGTGAACTTCACGGATTAATAGCTGCCGAAGGTGATCAAAGTGCTTTTGAAGAATGGGGGTGCTGGAATACATTAATAACAGGGGCTGATAATACCATTATTGGAACAGGTAATCAGAATACTATTGATATTGTAGCAGGTTGTACATCAATGGGCATAGCAGCAAGGCATTGCAGTGATTTAGTATTAAGTGGTTACGAAGATTGGTATTTGCCAAGTAGAGACGAGCTGAATATACTTTATATAAATAGAGTTGCTATTGGGGGGTTTTCAACAGGACTTTATTGGAGTTCAACGGAGTATAATAGCGATGCTTCGTGGGCGCAAGATTTTAGCAATGGCTATCAATATGAAGAATCTTTAAAAAGTGATACATATAATGTACGGGCGATTCGAACTTTTTAGCAATTAAAGGTTTCTTGGATAATAATCAGTCAATAATGGCATAACCTTATTATTATATGATGTAAAATTAAGTAAAGACAGAAAATTTGATCTGGATTTATTTAATTGAACTGTGCTAGTTGGTATGAGTTTGCAACTCATACCAAGTAATACTTGTATCGAAATTATATAATAAAAAATAATGGTGATGGTATAGATGATTTGGAATTTTCGTTTTCAACCGATGATACTGTGTTAAAAGATGCATGCTCGTATACATTTGATAATGCCACACTTGCAGCGAACGATGAAAAAAAAGTGAAGTTAAAAATTGATAAAAATAATATATCAAATGGTACTTACACCATAACAATAAATGCAACGTCGAAAAATCAAGATGAGATAATATATAGTAAAAATTGCACAATTGTTGTTCAGCTGGCAACAGATATTAAAAATGAAATTATTAATGGTATGCGCATTTACCCGAATCCCGTTAAAGATGCCTTAAAGTGCACCCTTAACTTAAAAAAAGATGCCGATGTAGCACTTAATATCTATACATTAGATGGAAAAACTCTTATATCTAAATCATATAATTCGTTAAGGTCAGGGGAGCATCATCTTTCACTTAATATAGGTGATGAAATTGCTCACCAAGGAATATACATATTTGCTTTAAACGTAAACGATATCGAAACTATTCAGAAAAGAATAATGGTTTTGAAATAGGGTATAGGCGTAATTAACGATCATAAAGGTAGAAATTCTTAGATTTAAGGGTCTCTACCTTTAGATCTTTAAAACCCTTAAAACCATGACTAAAACATTTCTAATTTTATCGATTTTGCTAATTTTAGTGTTTAATATAAACTCTTTTAGCCAGTCAAACGAAACAAATTCTGATGCAAATATTAGCAATGTTGATGCTTTAAAAGATACCCTTTCAGCGATTGCCTCCAGAACAAACAACGACATGCTCGCACTTAGTTGCGAGTCGATGCTATTGTTAATTGATTCGGAATTGGAATTATCAGTTAGTGAAACCGGATATTTAGATGAAACCTACCAAGTATTTTTAAATGGTGAAGACGAAGGTAGTCCGAAAAACTTTGAAAGTTATTTAACCCGCCAGCGATCTTTTATTATTGCATGGCAATCGCCAACCGATGGTGAAGTATCGTTTACTTGGTTAAAATTACCCGAAAATTGGGATCCTGAAATTGAATATCCTTTGTATGTGCAATTGCACGGACTTTGGGATGTGGCCGCAAATGCTATTGATTATATGACCTACCCATTCCGTTACGATCCTTCATCAACCTATGCTTTTGATGATGGCTATCATATATCACCCTGGGGCAGAGGCAACTTTTGGTACGAGGGCATTTCTGAAACCGATATTTGGGAATGCATAGATGTTATCGAAGATCTTGTGAAAATTAAACAAGATAAAAAATTCTTGTGTGGCCATTCCATGGGCGGTTATGGGGCATGGAATTTAGGACAAAAAACATCTGAAATTTGGGCGGCTTTAGGAATTCATGCCGGAGCTCTTTGGTACGGAAACCGTCACTTAGTTACCGATGAAGTAACAGAAAATTTAAGAAATACACCTGTTTATTTTGTTTGTGGAGATTCCGATCAGTTATTAGGTGTGAATCGGGAAGTATATACTATGCTTGATGATATGGGAAATAACGATATTGAATTTGTTACCTTTCCTGGTGGGCATGATTACCACAGCGAAGATGTGGAGGCTATGTATGATTGGATGTCGGGATTTGTTTTGACAGTAAAAGAACAAGCTGAATTAATAGAAAAGTATGATTTGCTTATTGGACCTAATCCTTTTAATGATGTAACAAAAATTAGCTTTAATTTGAATAAAAGCGAAAGTGTGAAAATTGAAGTGTATGATAACATGGGACAATTGGTAGAAATTGTAGCTAATAAAAAGCTTAAGGCAGGCTTTCATTCCATTGCGTGGCAACAAAATGAGTTAGGTCAGGGTATATATTTTTGTCAAGTTCAATTTGAAAAGCAAAAAGTTAACCAACGAGTAATTGTTTATTAGCACGTTAATTATACTGCAGCAGTATAACATTCAGTAAATTAGTATTTCTCAGGCACAAATGTCTGGTCTGCAAAAGGGGGTCTTATATAGCCTTTTTCATCGTTTCGTGGAGGCAATACAATTTTATCATGATCAATTACCTTGTAAGGTATCACACTCAGTAAATGTGAGATGCAATTCAATCGAGCCAGCTTTTTATTATCGGCGGATACCACAAGCCAAGGCGCCTTTTTTGTGTCGGTGTATTTGAACATTTCATCTTTAGCTTTACTATATTCCAACCATTTTTCGCGCGATGCTATATCCATTGGGCTTAGTTTCCACTGTTTTGTAGGGTCATCAATTCTCGATTGAAAACGATGCTCCTGTTCTTCATCCGATACCGAAAACCAGTATTTAATTAGTATAATGCCTGAGCGAATAAGCATGCGCTCAAACTCTGGGCTAGTGCGCATAAATTCATTATATTCTTCTTCGCTACAAAACCCCATAACCCGCTCAACCCCGGCCCGGTTATACCAGCTCCTGTCAAATAACACCATTTCGCCACCTGCTGGTAAATGCGGCACATAGCGCTGAAAATACCATTGCGATTTTTCTCTATCGGTAGGTGTTCCCAATGCTACTACTTTACATGTTCTAGGATTAAGACTTTGGGTAATGCGTTTAATTACTCCACCTTTGCCGGCAGCATCGCGTCCTTCAAAAATTACAACTACTTTTAAGTTTTTATGCTTTATCCATTCCTGTAGATGCACTAACTCTACTTGCAGTTTTGCCAATTCTTTATTGTAACGATCGGTATCAATACTTTTATTATCCCGTTTTTTGGGTTCAATATCCTTATGTTTCGACTTTCCCATAGTTTTAAAATTTGAACAAAAAAAGTTACGAAAACTAATCGTTAAGCAATTCATCATTTATGTGTTATGTGATATAATTTTATTTGGAATACAATTAGACAATTATTAATCACTATTTAGCTATAATATTTAACCCCTTAAATCCGCAAATAATTTTTTGAGGCCACTAATTTCACGAATGTACACCAATCAAATATATTATGTTAAAAATAGAGGTCTAATTTAATTTTTTTTACACACCTTCCCTTACCCACTTTATATTTTGATAGGCTGTTGTGGAGAAGCCAAAAACCCAACAAATCTTAAAGTTATGTTGTGTTTGCCAGTTTTAGCAATGCTTGGTTTTTGGTAGCTAAATGAACAATCTGTTGCCTACTACTGTGTGTAAATTTGGCTACTATGGTTATAAATCGGAATATGAACTTCTTAAGC
>JAQICC010000058.1 GCA_027858735.1 Salinivirgaceae bacterium | reverse complement strand
GGATAGTAATATTTAAATCAACAATCTCATGTTATTATCTTAATTTGGAAATTGAAATCTTGTAGTTGAAATTTATGTATCTTTATTTTCTGTCCCTCTGAAATTAGTTTGAACTTACGATCAGTTTATAATTTTTAAGGACAGCTTAGCTTTAAACCTACTCAGGTGTAATTATTTGGTAGGTACCACTTAAGTGCATTAAACAAAAAAGGTATAAAAGTCCATCAAAATAAGGATCGAAATAACCATCGGCATAGGTTTCAAGCTTAGCATCCCATAAAGCTCAATAAACTGCCAGCTTTCCGTTTGTGTACCCATTATTGAAGCACTTGCCGACGTTGCTACTAAACCAAGCGCATGTCTGAGTTTTCTTTGTTCGCCAGCCTTTAGAATCCAATCTGGCGTGTTGCCATCAGGGTTATACCGATCTTCAAAAGTGTCAATACCTCAGCTTAGAACTTCTACTGCATAACCCAGATTAAACAAGGTAGAATAGAGTGTGAAAATTTGGCCTTTGTAGTTTTCATTTGTTATAATTTAGGCTTTCGCAAAAAATAGTAAAGCTTACAACATAGAAAATTCATACTAAATGGAAATACCACTGTATTTTATGAGATCGTCTCGGCAACTTTCGGCTAACTCAGGCATTTTAATAGCCCGTTTAACTTGATCGTGGTTTTCTTTGGCAGAATAAATTAGGCTAAATATTTCAGTCAGTGAATAATTCTCTGGCTTTGACTCTACAAGAATCATGGTATCATTTTTATTAACCGTACCTGATTGCAATATGCGAATATAGGCTCCCGGTTTTTTTTCATTAACAAAGAGCTTCACAGCCTTAGCATCTTTAAGTCGGATACCAAGCTTAAAACATGGTTGTCTGGGCTGGGTTATAATCACTAAAGCAGTCCCTAACTTATAAACATCGCCTATTTTTATTTTTAATTCATTAAGGCCTTTTATGGTCAGGTTTTCACCAAACATTCCCCATTGCCAATTAAGATCAGGATACTTGGATTTCCAAAAATCATAATGGTCGGCCGAATATAAATAACAAGCTTTATCAATGCCCCCATGATATTTACGATCAATTACCTGGTCTTTTTCAACATCATTCAATCCTAAAGCTAAAGGTTCGTTCACCGGGTATTTATAAATTCCGGTAAACACTTCTTTGCCTTGCCACTTAATGGCTTGCTTTTCTCCTAAATTTGTTGAAATAACTTCCATAAAAACATTTTGTATTATTTATCAAAGTTATTGACTTTGCTTTCTCCTATTCAAATAAATTCAGAAAATTTTGTCCAGCTATTTTCACAACAATTTCCTCATCAAGCAAATCAAAAAGCTCGTAAATGGCACTGTATGCATTTTTATAGCCTACCCCATAACCACCGTCGGTACTTACCATAAAACGATTAGGGTATGCCTTAATTAATTCTATATAATCTTCATTTCCATGACTTGCATCCGAATTAAAAATCCATCCAGCAAAATAATCAATATAAATGTTGGTATGATTTTTTAATAAAACCTCAATGTTTTCTGGAGTATTATATGCATTGGCGTGTCCAAAAATAAAGTTTGTTTCAGGATATAGGTCTGCCGCTTCTCTAAGCTTCACAATAGGATTGCCATTAGGAGGATCGAGGTGCAACAATATAGGCCTATTATATTCGGCACAAATCTCATATATCTGAGGGAAATACCCATCGAGTGGATGATCTCCCTTCCATGGCAAATTTGAGGTAACCGGGGAATATGTAGAAGCTCCTACAACCTCACCAATTCCCATCACTCCTTTTTCAAAATTCTCTCGAATATACTTAAAACATGTAGTATCATAAATATTAATCCCTGCGATAAAAGGAATAATACGATCGCGATAATTTTGGTAGGCAGTAAATGCTATTTCATCAGTATTTTGCGCTGATGGCTCAGAAATATCGCCAAACAAAACTATTTTATCAACAGCATAGGAGTTCCAAGTGTCAAAGCTATGTTTGTATTTACCTCCTGAAGCATCATGATTATGAATATCAATTAGTAAAACATCTTTATATTTTTCAGCAATTGGTTGAATTTCCAAATTTGAATTTTCTTTTGCGCATCCAGCTAGTAGAATTGTAGCTATGAGCAGTAAAAAACAGTGTCTCATACTTAGTTACCTGTTTTAGTGGCCAATAGTGGAAACAATAACAACTCCGTTAGCTCCGCGCGAACCATATATTGCACCGTCCTTAATAACATCAATAGTTTTTACAGAGGAAGTTGGTAGGTAATCGAGATCTGGTACTGGAATACCATCAACGATTAATAAAGCATAAAAATCAGAGCTAACAGAACTAATCCCTCTAACCAGAATCTTCTTACTTCCTCCAACGTTTACAACCTGTACACCAGGAAAGCGCCCTTCAATAATAGCGTAAACGTCTCTGAAATTACAAAAATCATTATTATAATCGGAAAGATTTGATACTGCATTGGTTAATTGATCTGCCTGCACATGACCATATCCAATAGCAAGTTCTTCGTTTTTCTTGCCCTCAATAAACATCATTTTAACTCTTAAATTATCCTTTTTGCCTGTCTTTTTAAATTCTCTTATAAAACCTTTCCCTTCAAAAATTAATTTATCCTTCTTTTCACAAACCAATGTAAATTGTCCGAGTGAATCAGTTAATACACTTGCTTTTGATTTTTTAGCTGTTACCTGAATATTTTTTAAGGCCATATCTTTAAAAGCAAATACGCTGCCCCTTACCACTTTTGTTTGAGAAAAGCTTGGTGAAAAAAAGGCACTTATTACAATGGTTGCTAATATTAATTTCTTCATGTTTTACGTTTTTGGTTGTACAATTTATAGGTAGTCTCAGCAAGAAAACTCCAATAATTTCGTTACTCTTGCATTTCAACCAGTCATTTACGAAAGTAAACTCTTGATTTTCAATGCTGCGAAAGCCTCATTCTTGGAGCTTTCTTATCAGAGACCGAGTTTTCTTGCACGCACTAGGTATGACCTTTAAATTCAATTATACCCTATTTGTTTTATAAAGTTTCGCTCAATAATCTTTGAATTCTAATTGATAAATATACAAAAATGAGATGTCGCTTTACCCTTCCGCTTCATTATTTTCGAATAGTAGTTTCCAGTCTAATCTCAAAATGATCATCCGAATTTAATTCTCCAGGAATATAATCTGGTTTATAAATCAATATAAAAAGCTTTTACATTTGCTTTGCTGTGGGTTGTGAAAAAATACTTTAAATCCATATTAACGGCCCCTTCCGGTATAGCTTATTTTCCCCTAAAAAGGCATTAATTTCTCCATACTATTCTTTGAGTAAATATATTATTTGTGTTTGCTATTCGAACAATATAAACATTTGAGGGTAAATTTAATTCGACTTTATTTACTACCTTTTTTTGAATTGGATAACTACCCACCTTTTGTCCTAGAGTATTAAATAATTCAATATTACCGGCATATTTTTCGGGTTGGTTGCATCTTAAAATTAAAGCTCCTTTATGGGTAGTCATTTTAATTTGAGTATCAACTGCATATTCATTTGCAGAAAGCACTAAATTGTTGCTAGAAACAGAATTAAAGCCATTTAAAACTGAATCGCTAATGGTTAATGTTAAATAATTAGTAACATTTTCAGGTGTGGCGTTTGCCGATAAAATTATTGTTGCTTCTGATGCACTTTCAAAGAAAACAGTGTCAATATAAACATAGCTTGGCAATCCGGTTAAAGTAAAATATTTTTTACTTAAAATATGGGCACAAAAATATTCATCTGTTAAAGATACTCCAATGGCAGAATTTGATGGCATTTGAGCTACATGCTGCTTATTCGATATTTTTGCTGATGCTTCTAATACAGTTCCAAATAATTCATTATCCAACCATGCAGTTCTATTATCAATCCAATCTTTAAAAAACTGCACTTCGTTTGCATAACTTTCGCCAATATATGAGTTTGGCCAAACATATGTTCCTAGTATGGGCCACTTTTCAAAATTTCGCTGTTGGGCTTCATCAATTTCATTTACCACAGAATCAATTATACCTGAAAAACTTGCATCGCTGAACATATCAGATCGTAATTCTAGCCAGCGAGTGTAGCTTAAGTTATAAAAATACTCATCTTGCATTAACCGGTACCACCAATATATCACCCTCAATTTACCGGGATAAACAAACCCACTTGCTAATTTTCCAGATATCCAATCTTCAGTATTTGCATAGGCATAGCTATAATCCGAAAGTGGACCAGCAAAAAGCTTCGCTCCCTTACTATTTTTCTTTTTATAAAAATAGGTACCCATGCCATATGAATTAACCGACTTGGCAATTTCATTTATCAGCATATAATCAACAAAAGATCCTACATCAATATATTTATTATATCCAATATTAGGGTCTGTAAAATTATCTGACTCCAAAATAGATTCAAACTCTGATATATAATCCCGCAAATAGTCTTTTTGTTGCTCACCAATATCTATGGCTTTGGGGTAAACATATTGGTAGGTTAGATCCATGGCATCAGGAAAACTATTATCAGATAGCCAGCCATGCGTCCACATACTAAAATTTTCCGGTAGTTCATCAATTTTAAAAATATACCCCCCTGTAAGTTCGTTTCCAACGGTATCTTCTTTATTAATGGTAGCAATATCAACCCTATACTTATCTTTTTTTATAGTTTCCATTAAAATATAGATACCGTGATATTGGCCATTAAAAACAAGCTCGCAATATTTTGTTCCTAAACCATAATGGCCTGCACGCCTAACCAATTCATGAGTAAATGTATTATGTAACAATGATTTGTCGGAGTATGGGGCATAGAGTATCCAGTCGTTTTCTTTTGACAAACCCATTATTTCAGCATCAAAATTTTCGCCATTATCTCTTTGTGTTTCTATTAAAAACGATTTTTTGGGAAACATTAAATTAAATCCTCCTAGATATTCAATGCTTATTTTTCTATCGTAATCATTTGCTCTATCGCTAATATTATTTCTTTCATATTCGTTATTAATAATTTCCATATGACCCGATGTTTCCATTCCGGCTTCAAGATCCCCAAATGAGGCCGTAATTTTTACAATGGGTAAATTGCTACTAGTCAGCTGAAATAAGCTTTCATTCTCTAATGCTGCAATGCTATCTGTATTTAGGGGTGTTAAACCTCGGCAAATTTGTCCGACAGCAATTATTAACATGGCGAATTGAATTATTATAACTAAAAATACTTGCTTCATATACTGTTTTAAATACCTTTTGATTATTTATGTTTAGCTGTTAAAAATAGTTTTTTAATTTTAGAAACTATTTAAGTTTTGTTTTAAGAATATATTATGATGGATTTTTAAGAAATATTTAGGCATTTTTGAAATACATAGCGACGTTAGGTCTAGAAAAATAACGAAAATATTTCAAAAAAGACACATAATAGAACTGAAGGATAAAATTTAAACAGTTTCTTAAACCCTTATAGCATTTAAAACAATTCTATGTCGAACATAAACCATACGGCTCTAAATGGCGAAAACCTGGCAATGAATTTGCCTATAATAAATCAAATTTTAAAAGGAAACTGCCCTGATTATTTTCCTGAACTAACAGGTAAAAAAGGGGTGCTTTTTTCAAATACAACTTTGGCTAAATTCATTGAAGAGGAGTATCTACATGAAGTTTATGACCTTTCTGTAGAAACTAAACGGAGTATCAGAACTTTTTCGAGTGGAGAACAAAAAAAAGCCTTACTAAACTACTTATTGAGCAAAAAACCAGATTTTTTAATTGTTGATAATCCGTTTGATGCGCTTGATGTGGAATCGGTAAAAAACTTAAAACAAAAATTAAACAGCCTGTCTGTAGAAATGCCCATTATTCAAGTTTTTAAGCGGCGCTCCGATTTACTCCCCTTTATTTCTCATGCTATGCGCATTAATAATGGTAAAATAGTATACTCAAATGGTATTGAAAAATATTTGGAGAAATATATCCCTCAAAATCCATTTAAACTAAACGGATTAATACCTTCTCCACTCGAGCACTACAATGTAAAACACGATGAACTTATACGCTTTAAAAATGTAAATGTAAACTACGGTGATAGAAAAATACTAAGCAATATAAACTGGCTTATTAAACCTGGCGATTTTTGGCAACTCATAGGCCCGAACGGATCAGGTAAAACTACCATGCTTACCATGATAAATGGCGACAATCCCAAAGCTTTTGGAGAAAACATTGAGTTATTTGGTCGCAAAAAAGGAAGTGGTGAAAATGTTTGGCAAATAAAAAAGCTTATTGGTTACTTCACCCCCTCAATGATGGAGCTATTCAAGCAGCGCCATTCTTGCGAACAAATGGTTGTATCGGGTTTGATGGATTCTATTGGCCTTTACAGTAAGGCAAGCGATTTACAATTGCACCTTGCTCAAAAATGGTTACAACTAATGGGCATTTACGACAAAAAAGACCGCCCATTTATTAGCCTTTCTCAGGTTAAGCAACGTATGGTACTCATTGCACGTGCCATGATAAAACATCCGCCATTGCTAATTCTTGATGAACCATCGACGGGATTAGATGATTATAGCGCAAGCATGCTTTCAACTTTAATAAATAAAATGGCCGATGAAAGCACTACTGCTATTTTGTATGTGTCGCATAGAAATGAGCCTGACTTAAAACCCCAGTACATTTATTCACTAAAACCGACCAAAAATGGTTCGGTAGGATTTGCTAAGGCTTTAGATATTTAGCCAAAATGGCATAAAGCTCTTCATGAATTATTGGTTTTATTAAATATTCATTAAAACCGGCCTTTTTTATCTCCACATAATCCTCTGATCGGGCATAGGCTGTTTGGGCAATTATTATTTGATTGGGTAGCATTTCTCTAATGGCCAACGTTGCATCATAACCATTCATTATGGGCATTTTTATATCCATAAGTATTGCATCGAACCTTACACCCGATTTAATTAAGTCCACTGCAACTTTTCCATCCTTTGCCCACTCAACTTCTACTTTTGTTATGGTCAAAGCACTTTCTAAATATGAATAATTTGTATCTTCATCTTCAACAATCAATATTTTCTTAGTACTCCAGTCATAAATTTCTGCTTCCACGTTATCACCATTCTGTATATCTGATTTGACAATAACATCGGCCGGAATTGATAGCGAAAATTTTGATCCGATACCCAGCACTGACTCAACAGTAAGTTCACCACCTAGCAGAGTAGCAATTTTTTTCGAAATTGCTAAGCCTAAACCAGCTCCTCTAAAAAGTTTGGTTTTATCATCGGTTATTTTACTAAATCTGTTGAAAATTATTTCTAAATTTTCTTTCGATATTCCAATACCATTATCTTTTACAGAAAACACTAGCTGGTTTTCAATTAATTCACACCTCAATTCAACATATCCTTTTTCGGTAAATTTACACGCATTACTAAATAGATTTACTAAAATCTGTTTCACTCTAAATCTATCAGAATTCAATATATATTTTGAATCTTCAACACTATTAAATAGCCTTAAATCTAGGTTTGAATTTCGAATTGACGCATCTAAATAAATCTCATCTAAAAGTATATTTAACTCAAAATTTTTCTTTTGTATTGAAAGCAGGTTCGACTCCATCATCGACAAATCAAGAATATCATCGATAAGCAAAAGCAAAGAATTTGTATTTGATGTTATTTGAGCTACATAATTATCTTTAAGCCCCTTGCTAAGATTAGCTTGTTTAAGTAAGTTTGAAAAACCAACAATGGCATTCATTGGTGTTCGTATTTCATGCGACATATTAGCTAAAAATGCTGTTTTTAGCCTATCAGACTCTTCGGCTCTTTCTTTTGATTTTTTTAATTCTGCAGTTCTTACTTGTACTATCTGCTCCAGATTATTTTTATGATCTTCAAGTTCAGTAGTACTTTTTTCAAGCTTTTTATTTGTTTTGGCTAAAATTTCAGCCTGAGTAATCAATTCTTCTTTCTGTTGATTAATTTCTTGATTCATTTCTTCAAGCTGGGTATTTGACTCAAATAATTCATTGGTTCGCTCTTTTACCTCGTCCTTAAGTAGAATTCGATGTTGTTGTATATTTCTTACCTTAAACAAATAAGAAATATACAATACCAGAACCATCAGAAATAGTATTACAAACCGAAACCACCATGTTTGCCACCATGCTGGAAGAATAATTATTTTAATTGAAGCTCCGTCTTCATTCCATAAACCTACATCATTTGCAGCTTTAACCTTAAAAGTATACTCTCCCGGATCGAGATTTGTATAGGTAGCCAACCTAATACTTCCAACATCAATCCATGTTTTGTCAAAACCCTCAAGCATATATGCGAATTTATATTTTGATGTTGCAAAATAGTTTAAGGCTGAATAGGCAATACTAAAAGAGTAATCTTTCCTTGTTAAATATATCTCATCGGCTTTTGTAATCTGTTTAGTTAATCTCTTTTCATTTTCACTTACATTAACTCGCTTATTTAGCACATACAAATCAGTTAAAACTATGCGCGCTTTTTCATTATTAGTTTCTACTTTTTGGGGCCAAAATCTTTCTAAGCCATTGTTACTTCCAAAAAATAATTCTCCCTTTTTATTTTTAAAAAAGGCTCCAATATTTAGGTCGTTACTTCTAATTCCATAACTCTCATCAAAGGTGGTTAATTCAAAATTTTGCGGATTCATTTTAACTATTCCACCCTTTGTTCCAATCCATAAAAAACCACTTTTATCTTCAAGTACACCCAGTACAATATTGTTTGGCATCCCGTCATCAATAGTAATCGATTTAAAAATGCCTTTGTCAGGATTAAAGTGATTAAGCCCTCCACTGTAGGTGGAAACCCATAAATTATTTCTACTATCTTCAAAAATATCAAGAACCCAATTATTGCTTATACTATTTGAATCAGCTTCATTAAATTGGTACGATTTAAATGTCTTGGTTTCATAATTGAATAGGTTTAACCCATTATGAGTTCCTATCCATAAACGCCCTTTGCTATCTTCAAAAATTGACCAAATAAGAAAGCTCGAAATAGTGGTCGTGTCCTTTTCATCATATAAATATTGCTCAAATGTTTCGTCATCTCTATTCATTAAATTCAATCCTCCTCCCATGGTACCTAACCATAAATTATCTCGCGAATCTTCAAAAATACACCAAACATGAGGATTCGATAATGTTCCACTATTTTCATAATCAACTAGATATCGGGTAAATTTCTTGCTTTCTATATCGAATTTGTTTAATCCTCCATTAAATGTGCCTATCCATAAATTTTCCAATTTATCTTGATACATGCATAAAATAGCATTGCTGCTTAAAGAGTTAAAATCGTCGGGTTTGTTCTGAAAGTTTATAAAAGCCCCCTCTTTCTCATTATACATGTTTAAACCGCCACCATCGGTTCCTATCCATAAATTGTCATTTTTATCTTCAAGAAAAGACATCACTGAACTGTGGCTCAAACTATTGCTATCAAGATCGTTGTGAAAAAATGATTTGAATGGATTGGTGAGCCTGTTATGTAGATTAAGACCTGCATTGAATGTACCTACCCATAAATTACCTGACCTGTCTTCAAAAATACTACGTACAATATTTGAACTAATACTATTAATATCTTGAGAATTATATCCATAGTGAATAAACGTATTTTCAGATTCAAAAAGATTTAATCCTCCACCATCAATTCCAATCCAAATTCGACCTTGCCTGTCTTCAAAAATATCATCGACAATACCGGGCTTGATACTATTCGGTTGTTTGGGATCTGGTAAATACCTTTGAAAACCCTTGTTGTAACCAATAAAACGATTTAAACCAGATGCTGTACCAATCCAAATATTATTTTTACTGTCTACTAAAATTTTATGCACAATATTGTGCCCTATACTGTTTTTGTTGTTCTCCTGATTAGTAAATGACTGCACTTCATCTAATCGTGGATTGTAAATAAATACTCCTCTTCCTTCTGTACCTATCCATATGTTTTTGTATTGATCTTCAGCAATACAATTTATACGTTCATTGGTAAAAATATCATCAACTTTAGTTACTTCAAAATTTTTAAAATAGTTATTTTCTTTATCATAAAGTGATAAAATACCACAATAGGTAGCTATCCATATATCTCCACTTTTAGTCTCTAAAATATCTTTCACTAAAGAATTGGGTATGGAGGTTGAATCATTTGGATCAAATACATATCGCTCAAAATTATCCTTGCCTTCATTATACTTATTTAATCCATTTTCAGTTCCTATCCAAATATCGCCTTTTGAATCTAATAAAATATCCCAAATAATGTTATTGCTTAAACTGGTAGAGTCGTGAGGAGAATGTATGTATTCTTTAAAATTATTCCCATCAAACTTATCTAAACCATTAGTGGTTCCAATCCATATAAAACCCTCATTATCTTGAGCTATGGTTTGAACCGTATTTATTGAAAGACCATCTTTATCAGAGAAATGTTTGAATTTTAAACTTTGGGAGTTTAATGCCAATGGCACGTGAAACAATATGAGTGCATAAACTATTATTTGTATATTTAATTCCTTCACGAGTGCTTCAAAATTAAATAATTAGAAAGTAATTATAACGAATACAAAGTACAAAAAAAACACAACTTTCAAAAATGCCTATTTTGTAAATGCCCTATTGTGTTATAAAACGATTAAGAATTAGTTTCTTTTTGAAACAGATTAAGTCCACCACCATAAGTTTCTATCCAAAAATTTCCTTTAGTGTCTTCATAAATACATCCAATTGAATTGTTGCTAATAGCATTATTATCTTCCTTATTGTATGTATAATATGTAAAGGTTTCCTTTTCAACATTAAACTTATTTAATCCACTCAAATAAGTTCCAACCCATACCATTCCTTCATAATCTTCAAATATGCAGGTAATTCTATTGCCACTTATACTTACTGTATCTTTTTGAATATGTTCATAAATTGTGAATTCATAACCATCGTACTTGTTTAACCCATTTTCAGAACCAAACCACATAAAACCTTGCTTATCTTTTATGATACATTTAATGGTGCTTTGTGAAAGGCCGTCTTCAACGGTGAGGTGTTCGAATTTTATGTTTTGCTGTTGAGCAAAAACAGAATTTATGCAAAAAAACACTACTACTAAAAAAATTAATTTTGTATTTTGATAAGATAAAACCATTGGATAAAGAACAATTAAGCGCCCGATAAGTACCTACAAATTACAAAATTCGTGTGAAATAAAAAAGTGCTTACTTATTCATTATTTTTATAAAATTTATCATGAAAAATATACCTTGCATCATTCTCAGTTTGTATAACTTTTGAGTCTACATCAAGTACCATTATTTTCGGATTGTCACTTATAACACTATCAGTTTCCCATTCTGGGAGCTGGTTGCCATTTGGATTCCCTTTAATTATAAAATTAGCAAAGTAATTTTTCATCATTTCCGAAACTTTCATATCCTCAGTTGTCCAATTAAAAGCCTTAACCAAGTGCAAATTACCCATGCAATATTCAATTTCACTTGCATGAGGTGCTCCAATAGGTTTATTATCACCAACAGATGGCCTAATTCGGCTAAACAAATACCGATAAGTTGGCTGATCAGTATTTTTACGGTGCAAATCGAACCATTTCCAGGTACTGTAATTTATAAATATATCGGCAGCCAAATCGGTAGCTGATTGTTCAACATCCTCAGGAGTTTCATGTGCATATAGACTTAATACTTCCGAAAAATTGTCGGGATAGGATTCCTTTACTTTGGTTATAAAATTCATTTTAGAATAAGGTAAACCTTGCATAAAGGCCTCACCTGGTATTTCTGCTGAATTCCACCCCAGCAGTAGCGGAATTTGTGCCTGTTCACCGGCAATAAATGTTTCAGGTAAACTTTTTGTATAAAAGTATCCATCAATAGTTGTTGGAAATCCATCCCTCTTTGATTCTTGATATAAAGAAAATAACTCCTGCATACTAAGCTTACGTAACTCTTCAAGATTATTATAACCTGCTTTTGCAGCAAATTCTACACCAACTTGTTCTGCTTCTGATAAAGGTACAGGTGGTAAAGTTGGATTTATGGCTGCACCGCTTTCACCAATTGCGCCTGCAATTAAATTACGTGATAATGTTGAGGCCATATGAGAGCTTACGGAAATGGAGCCTGCAGATTCGCCAGCAATGGTTATTCTTTTTGGATCGCCTCCGAAAGAGACAATATTATCGGCAACCCATTTTAAGGCTATACTTTGATCAAGAAGACCATAATTACCTGAACCGCCATAATCCGATTCAGCACTTAATTCAGGGTGTGCGAAAAAACCAAAAATATTAAGTCGGTAGTTTAATGTAACAGCAATTATTCCCTTTTTCGCCATACTTGCACCGTCATATCGAGGCTCTGAACCACAACCTGCAACAAACCCACCACCGTGTATATAAACTAAAACTGGTAATAATGAATCGCTTTGTTCGCTTGGAGTCCAAATGTTTAAATAAAGACAATCCTCACTAGTAGTATCTGATCTGTAAATCATATCACCATAAACATTTATTTGCACAGCACTATTCCCAAAAACCTTAGCATCACGAACGCCCTCCCAATTAGCCATAGGCTGTGGAGCTTTCCAACGCAATTCACCAACAGGGGGTTTGGCATAAGGTATGCCTAAATACTTAATTACGTTATAATTAGTATCAAGTATTCCTTCAAGTGTTCCATTTAAAGTTTTTACTTGCAACTTTGCTTTATCTGATTTTTCCGTCGATGTACAAGCTACTAATAAAATAAAGCTTGATATATAAAAAAGTGCTTTCATAATTTATATTTAAGTTAATTCTCAAATATAATGAAATTAAGATTACTTTTTTTGTAACCCATATCAAATGCTATATGGGGAGCTTCAAAAGCCAATTCAGTTTCGTATCCTAATCAGCTAATTAAAATGTTCTGTTTTGTAGGTCTTTAAATTTCTTAATATTAAGAAATTCAATGTTTTGATTAAAAAGGTCTATTTATAATAACCCTCAAAAAACTTCACCAAAAAATCAACATTACAAGGTGATGAATATTGCTCACCTGTTTCTGGATTTTCATCCATTCCTGAAATTGTACCTACCACAAAACCATCGGCATCAACCACAGGCGAACCACTTAAACCACTTCCGTTTTCAGGGGCATTAATACGGCGCATATTAAAATGAGTCCCTTTAGGTTCAATGTATGTATAAATATAGGTTCTTTGCAATCCAACAGTATCCTCATAAGTCCAACCCAATACATACAAAGGCTCGCCATTTTTAAGTTCTGTTTTTCTTAGCTCAATAGGTTTTACTTTCGAGTTATTCTCTTTTATGTTAAAAATAAGCCAATCGTGATTGGTATAATAATTCCGATTAAAAAAGTCCCAATTAGTTGAATCCGTTTTATCCTCATTCAAAAGATCGCCTAAAATCAACTGCTCTTCAGGCTTGTCTTTAGGATGCATTGTCCAACTTTTTAACCCCCCTTCAAATCCAATGGTTTTCATTTGGTCGGTTTTTGCAAGCAGTAAAATATGCTTCGCTGTTACAGCAAAAGTATCCTTATCAACTTTAAGTAAAAATCCGCATCCAATATTGTTTTTACTGAAATTTGAATCGGTATATTCAATATTATTTACCATAGTGGTTAATGGGAAAATGCCCATTGGATTTTGCGAAAAACCAATGGAAAATAGCATTACTAAAAAACCTGTGAATGAAAGCTTCATTGTTGTTGCAATAATTTGGTTCGTTTTTTTTAACGCAAAACAAGCCAAAATGTTGCATAAATTGCTAATTCGGAATAATCTTCAAATTTCTATAAGACCCCTCAGAACCATATCCTGCCCAAAATCCAACCCATCCGTGTTTTATCTTGCTTATCTGGTTAACAGTTAATGAAGGCTCCTTGGCATTATTCACAAACACCTTTACCTCGGGATAATTTATTACAATGGTGGCATGAAACCAATCTGTGGGCTCCGGTACCGGTGTAACTTCGTTTTCATAGGTTTCAGGAAACTCTTTTCTCAATCGGTGCCAAGGGAACTCCGGATGAGAAACATACTGCACTGCATGTGTATAGCGTTCTGGATTTTTAAAATTGAAAGCTCTAAAATAGACCACATCATAAACACTGTCATTCAAACCATGAAAGGCCAAACCCACAAAACTTTTGCCTTGTTCATCTTTCCCTCTTATATCCAACTCAATTGTTCCATTTGAAAAATCAACATCTTTAATCCAAAGTAAACCATCGCTTGGTTCAGCATTAAAATGTACTCCTTCATCAATTGTATATTCACGGTTTTTTAAAGCCCAATTCTTTGCAGTATCAATTTTATTTAAATCAGGTTCAATTTCAATGTTTTGCGCCATTGAAAACAAACTAGCGCCAATTAATAATATAAGAGTTAAATTTTTCATTGCAAAAGGTTTTAGGTTGTTCTTTAAAAATTATCAATAGTGAACAACTAAAATTAGAAAATATAAATAATTGCCACTGATTTTAAAAATCTTAATCATGAGCATACTCTGAAAAGTCAAATAATTATAATTAGTCATCCGATGAATTCATAATTGACTGAATGACAAACCTGAATTGATTCGGTATTTTGCAAAAGTATTCATTGGGTGACTTTTCGGAGTGGACTCAATCATATAATTCCATTTTAATCAGTGTACCATTTTTCTCTTATTAATACAAAGCTACAACCAGATTATTTATTCCGGTTTTAAAAAAGGCATTATTACCCCATTAAACATAGTTGGATTAAAAATTAAATTCACATGATCGGCATTTGGCCAGATTAAAAGTTGTGCATTTGGAATGCGATTATAAACATCTACAGCGCCTTCCGGTATTGTATAATTATCTCTATCACCCAATACAATAAGCACAGGGCAACTTATTGCAGACGTTTCTTCGTTACTTAATATAATTGGCTCCATCCAGGCAACCTTCATCATGTCAACCCATTCAGCAAATCTCTCAGGTTCAGGCATAATATTCATACGCTCTTTTAAAAATGGAGGAATGTTTTTAAGTTCGTTTTCTCCTGCCATTGTAGATAAACCCTGCAATGATTCAAGCCGGGAATGGTGTGCATTTAATCCTCCACCCATAAAAACGAGTTTCTTTGTAAAAGTGGGGTAATCATGAGCAAATACTGCTCCTGTAATTCCACCATCGGAAAACCCCATCACTAAAGCACTATCTATACCTTCTTGCTTAAGCACATTTAAAGCATCTTTAGCCCAAAGTCTGTATGACATTTCCTGATGCCCAATTTCTGATTTACCATGTCCTCGTGTGGCAACCGCAATAACTTTAAAATTCTCAATTAAAGTGGGCAAATACATATAATACTCACTTATATATCCATAATAGCCGCCATGTAAAAGCAATAAAGGTTCACCCGAGCCGTAAACTTCATAGTATATTTTTGCATCGCCTGATTGTACAAACTTCCCAACTTCAGGGTTGTTGCCATAAGGTATTTGTGCAAAAGAGATGGTTATAATCCATGTTAAACTTGTAATAACTAAAAGTCTTTTCATATCTATTAAATTTTATTTACCATCATTGAAATTAAGTCTTATTAAAAAAATATCATGTTTGCCCCAAAGTTTTGAAAACAAATTTCCACCAGTGTAACCTCCATGATAAATATATCCTCTTGAATCAATTGATATACCTTTGCCACAAGTTCCACCTCCTTCACCAGAAGCAACATATTTTCTTTTCCACAGTAATTCTCCATTTTCATCATACATTCTGCAAAAAGATTGACAACTGGGATAGTTCATACAACCACTTATTATAACTTTATCATCTTGAAATAAGTCCAAACCATTAATACCATCCCAATTCGGTGTTCCAAATTGTTTTGTCCATAAAATTTCTTCGTTATTATTTATTTTTAGCAGGAAACAATCGCCTGCTCCTTTATGAGTTGAGGCTAAATCACCGCCAGTATTTCCTGCAATATAAATATTGTTTTTGCTGTCTGTTTTTATTCCCAGCGCAAAATCATAGTTGTTAGTTCCAAATTGCCTAAGCTTTAGTAAATTTAAATCTTTTGAAAACACTCCCCAAAAGGCATCTGAATCACCAGACTTTTCTTTAACTAAGTTTCCTTGGGTAAAACCACAAACATATAGCCTCGAATCATTCCCAATATCAATTCCCCATATTCCGTCATCGCCTGAAGTGCCAAATTGCATAACTTCCAATTGAATTCCATTATTATCCAAATGAAGAATAAAACAATCTGCTTTTCCCTTGGATTCTTTTCCCATTGCACCCCATGTATCACCAATTACATATAGATCTCCTTTGGAATCAACAATAATATTCCTCCCAATATCCGTGCTGTCTGTACCGAATTGTTTTTGCCAAACAATATTTCCAAGGCTATCTATCTTTACTACCAAAATGTCATTCTGCTTAACTAAAGCATCCCTTTCACTTATACCAATCTGACCTGTTATGTATACATTCCCAAAATTATCAGCCACAGCTTGTTTTATATCATCATCTTCCGTTGAACCAACTTGTACTCTCCAAACGATATTGGCGGTACTGTCAACTTTTACAACAAAACCATCATCATTGCCAAGATTAGGCTCTCCTAAATCGCCCTTGGTCTTACCAAAAATATACACATTACCTTTTGTGTCAGATATTATATTACGTGCCTTTTCATCTTTACTGGTTCCAAACTGTTTGCCCCAAATAAAGTCAACCTGTGCTTTCGTAGCACCCATAGTTAGTACTAATATTAATGCTATTAATAAGTTCTGTTTCATATTTATTAAATTGTTGTTCATATATATTATTCAAAATATTGATTAATTAGCTGATGATCCAGCATATCTGGCAATTTTCCAATTTCCATCTGTTTGCTTCTTAAGTATAAATATTTCATGTCCACCTTCGCTTAAGCTATTCGAATTGTTCTGGCGTGTTATTGTTCGAACAGTTGCCCATTCAGGCGACATCAGAATAATCTCCTCAATATAGAATTTAAGGTTAAAATCAATTACCTTGAAGATTGAAACATAAAACTTTTCTATAGCCTCAATACCAATATGGGTAGGTGAACCTTGAAGAACAAGCACGCCATCTTCTGAAAATAAGTCTAAAACTCCTTCAACACTTTGAGTGTTTAGAGCTTGTTCATACAAATCTATGACCTTAGTTATGGTGCTGTCTTCATTAATCTCTTGAGCAAAAATTGATGCCAACGAAGTAACCGTAATAAATACAATCAATAAAAATATTCTTCTTACTTTTTTCATGTTTGCTCTCTTTTTAGAGTTTCCTAAACTATTTTAACATCATCCCCATTACCTTAGCAAAACCTGAATTCTCGATTCAGCAACAAGTTCACCGGTTTCAATATTCGTTACCTGCAATTCACACAAATACTCACCCTTTTTATAACCATGCCCATTCCACACAAAGTTATTTTTGCCTACAGCTCTGTTCTCGTTTAACACGATTTTTGGATTCTCATTTGCTCTATCAAAAATGGTTAGCTTAACATTTGCAGCTTCGTCCAAATTAAAATATAAGCTTGTAATGCTATCATCAGCTGTTTCATACTTCTGATAAAATTCAAATTCTCCTGGTTTATGGCTTCTGGCAACTAAGGGTACTTTGGGTGTATTTTTTATTACCGAATCAAGGCTAACCCAATAAATGTCATATGTACTTAAGCGGTTACTCGAAAAAAACAAGTACTTACCATCATGCGAAACCCAAGCAAAACCATCGGTTGAGTCGCTGTTTATTTCGGACCCTAAATTTTGAGGTTGCGACCATTCCTTATTGGGTAATGCAAAGGTTATGAAAAGATCTGTTTCAAAGAATCCACCAATACTCCCATGAGCAGGCCTTCGCGATTGGAAAATTAAATACTCTTCATTAGGCCCGGGAGCCCATACGCAATCACCTACAATTGAATTTAATAAGCCAAGGTTTTCTGCTTTTTGATACTTGCCATTTTCTTTTGGAATGCGCCAACCATCGCAGCCACCAACCGCCCCAGATCGCCACGAGCATACGAACATACTACCCAAACTTGACGGGTGGCAACTATATTCTGCACTGGAAGAACTAATTTCACTATTCATTTTTGTGGGTTTCGACCAGCCTTCCTCTGTTGATTCACATTGGTATACATGCATTCCACTATCCTGACCCATAGCCACAAAAAGGTGTTCTCCATCAGCCGATATACTTGGACACATGGAATAGTCATTGGAAAAAGAAGCCTTTTCAACCTGACTCCAACCAGTGTCAGCCAAAACAGTTTGCATAATTTTGCACCACTGCCAAGATTTATGATGCTCTGTAAAATAGCATTGCTTACCATCGGGTGAAAAAGTAATCATCGACTCATTTCTATCATCCAAAGAAATAATACCTGGAGCGAAAAGTTCCGCTTTATTTCCCGGAGGTCTTTGTCCAAAATATTTTGAAGTTTTTTTGTTGCTGCATGCTTGAAAAAGCAATACAACAAACATCAGGCTATAAAATAGTATTCCGTTTTTCATTATAAAAGTTTTAATGGTTATTGAATTTTGATTAATTCTCTTGCAAAATTCTTTAATCATCTCTTGATAAAGAAGTTAAATTGCGTTTATTTAGCATTCAAATTGCGTTTATATGAATAAAAGTGAAGAAAACTATATTAAACACTGCAAAACATTAATTGAAGAAAGACTCTGTTGGTTCGAAAGTAACAACTGGAAACAACGCGATTTCTTAAATCTAATAGGACTAATTGAAACAAAAACAGGAATTTGTTTAAGCCTATCAACCATAAAACGCATTTGGAAAGTTGACTATAATGGCATTCCCCACCCATCAACTCTAGATGCTTTCGCTCAATTTTTAGATTATACCAACTGGTTAGAATTTAAAACCAAAAATGAAGCTTATGTATCGGAATTAATATCAACGCCAAAAAATTGGGACAATTCGAAACTAAAAAGCAAGAAATTTCTCATTGTTCTTACAATTATTATTATATTCAGTGTAATCGGAATAATTATTTTTCAATCGAATTACAAGCCAGAATCAACCAGCGGCGTATTTTATAATCCTAATAATGTAGAATTTACATGCAATACATCGGTAGCTCGTGGTGTGCCAAATACAGTAATTTTTACCTACGATGCAAGCAATATCAAAGCCGATAGTTTCTTCATACAACAAAGTTGGGACAGATACAGGCGCGATAAAATTCAGAAGCATAATACCAAGCTTACCAGCACCTATATGTACCCTGGTTATCACAAAGCCAAACTCATTGCAAATGATTCCATTGTAAAAGAAGTTGGGGTTCGCGTAAACACAAATGGTTGGCTAGCAATGGCACGATTTAGCTATAGCGATATATCACCTACGTACATTAAAACCCCATATGTACAAACTAATGGTAAACTTCATATTTCACTTGCACATTTAAGCAATAATAAGGTGGAAATAAACAAATCGCTTATGGCCTCTTACTTTCTAGTTGACAATTTTGAGGGATTAAGCAGCAGTAACTTCACTTTTGAAACACGGGTAAAATGCGATAGCATACTAAATATAAACTGCCCCTTTATTGGTATTGTAATAACTGGTGAAGGTGATATGAATTATATACCTCTAATACCCAAAGGCTGTGTTGGTGAAGCATTTGTAAAAATTGGCGATACTATGATGAGTGGCAAAGACAATGATTTATCGGCTTTTGGAACTAATATTAATAAATGGCAGCACGTTAAAATGCTGGTCGTAAATAAAAATGCTAAAATATTTTTGAACGATAAATTGGTACTGGAAACTTCTTTTAATAACGACATAAACGAAATAACAGGCTGTAACTTAAATTTTTCGGGTACAGGATCGGTTGATTTTGTGGATTTTTACAATGAACAAAATGAACTGGTATATTCTGATGACTTTTGATGAAATGCAATCTTTTTCTAATTCTCATATCCATTTTAATCTCGAATCGACATAATATTTTGTTTAAACCTTACAAGACCTCAGTCGATTGAGCAGATTTGCGATAGCGAATCGCTCAATTTGGGTAAAAGAAAGTGAATTTAGCAATCATACTATTCAATATAATAATACTGACCAATTCTATTTGTCAACAGACGAATATGCAGACCAATATAGTGGTCCACTAAATAAAAAATACAAATCAAAACAACTGCTCGAACCACTTAACAATGCAGTCCCAAGCACCTTTTCAATGCAAAATCAAAAGGTGCATTCTGAATTATTAAAATGGAAAGGCGAAAACGAACAAATTGACGATGTTACAGTATTTGGGTTTAAATATCCTTAAACCACCATATGATAACTTAATAAGTATCCCATAATATCACTCCACTTCGATATATTTCTGATTTAAACTCTCGAAATTTGAGTGAATTTATAATAAACCTAACGGATGTAAATTTGTTACCTATTTAACAATCAAAACTTTTTTGTATTTTTCGAACCCAAATTTTTAAGAATGGATAAAAAGAATACCGAGCAAGGCAATATCTCTTTAATTGATATTGATAGAATAATAAAAGATAAAAGCCCAAGGTTATATAAATCACTTCCTGGATTTATAATTAATTGGCTTAAACGAACCATACATCAAGACACCTTAAATGATATAATATCTGCTAATTATAATGGCACACCTCTTAGTTTCTCAAAAAACAGTCTGCTTTATTTTGGCCTTAAATTAATCGTAAAAGGAACAGAGAATCTTCCAAAAGATAACAAACGAATGGTGTTTGTTGCCAATCATCCTCTTGGAGGTTTAGATGGAATGGCCTTTATACAAGCTGTAAGTGAAATTTATGACGATGTTAAATTTCCGGTAAATGATTTGTTATTGAATGTACCTGCATTAAACAAGGGATTTATACCTATAAATAAGCATGGCAAACAATCGCGAGAAGCCATTAAGGCTATTGACGATGCATTTTTATCAGAATTGCCTGTTTTATATTTCCCTGCAGGGCTATGTTCTAGAAAAGTAAGGGGTGAAATTGTAGATTTGGGCTGGAAAAAAGCTTTTCTATCACAAGCCATTAAGCATAAACGTGATGTTGTGCCTGTGTATATAAATGGTAAAAACTCAAAATTCTTTTATAATCTTTCTAATTTCAGAAAATATATTGGTTTAAAAGCAAATATTGAGATGCTTTATCTTGCAGATGAAATGGTAAAGCAAAATAATAAAGAAATAGTGATTACTTATGGTAAGCCAATACCTTACCAAACCTTCGATAAATCGAAGACAATATGGGAATGGGTGGAGTATGTAAGGCAAAAAACCTATGCCCTTAAATAATTTTTTGCATTGTTAAAAAATGAATTGTTAAATTGCAACAAATTTGGTTGAAAAAATTATGATTAAAATAATTGATGCAGTTGATAAAGAGTTAATTAATAGCGAATTAACTGACGGTAAATTTCTTCGCACTACTAATTTTGGTGACAATGAAATTTATTGTTTCTCGCACAAAGACTCACCTAATCTAATTAAAGAGGTTGGTCGTTTGCGCGAAATAGCTTTCAGAGCTGCCGGTGGTGGTACAGGTAAAAATTGCGATTTAGATGAATTTGATCTATCAGATGCTCCATATAAACAGCTTATTGTTTGGGATCCAAGAGATGAAGAAATAGTAGGCGGCTACCGGTATTTAGAAAGCAAATGCGCTCCTTTAGATGATAAGGGAAATCCTGAATTTGCGACTTCTAAATTATTCCACTATTCCGATGAATTTAAATCGGATTACCTACCCTACTTAATTGAATTGGGTCGTTCGTTTGTAGTGCCTGCAAAGCAAGCAACTCAAGCTTCAGGACGTAAAGGTTTATTTACGCTCGATAATCTTTGGGATGGTTTAGGTGCATTGGTAGTAGATAACCCTGAAATAAAATACTTTTTTGGAAAAGTTACTATGTACACTCACTTTAATAAAGAAGCACGCAATATGATTCTTTATTTTTTAAACAAATACTTTGGCAACCAAGAGCATTTAATTCGCTTAATTGATCCTTTAAATTTAGAGATGGATTCATCAAAAATGAAAACCTTCTTTACTGACGAAAAATATGAAGCTGATTATAAAGTGCTATCCAAAGCAGTTCGTGGATTAGGGGAGAATATACCTCCATTAATTAATGCCTACATGGGCTTATCGCCAACCATGAAGTTTTTTGGTACAAGTATAAATCCATATTTTGGTGGTGTTGAAGAATCGGGCATTATGATTACTATTAGCGATATTTACGAAAGAAAAACTACAAGGCATATTGAATCGTATTTAGCACAAAAGAAATAGAGTACACGCAGATATTTAACCCAACTTGCACGAACACAAGTAAAAAAGAAGAATACCAAAAAAGGCAAAGTATTTTATCAATATCAATTGGTACAAGCATCTCGTATAGATGGAAAAGTAAAGCAAAATCAAATATTATATCTTGAGAGTGAAGATGAATTAAGATTTTTTGCCTAAAGTTATGGAATTGAGTTTTATCGATTTCCAAATTGAATAGTAAACAGATTCTTTCATTTTTTTGTTTAAACGGAACGATTCTACCCTTGCATTGCAAACAAGGTAGATACTCCCTTGCCATAGCTAAACTTAGACGTTAAATTATTTGCATTGATAATTGAAGCTCCTCGCGGCAAGGTATTCGCCGTTAAATTCCGGCAGGCCATGGCACCGGAAAACCAAATATCTAAGCTTAACGAAGCCAATACACTCTTCTTTTGGAGTAGAGTCTGTATCAAACTTGAACATTAATTTACCCAAGGTTATAAAAATTTCAATTTGTATATAAACCAAAATTAAAACGAAAGCTGACTCGGCTGAAATTCGAGAGATATGTGTTATTAACACCATTAACAAACTAACACATAACGCTAAAAGTATAAGTTTAAAATGTACATTTTTAACATCTGCTGAATCATTTCCAGGAGTGGCAAGCATATCAAACATCCCTGTATATATAGATGGTCGAAACGGGAACTGCAACGTCAAAACTGAACAATTGGCAACCCACAAAAGGGTTTTGTCCATGCTCGAAAAGGAAGGGGTTAAACCCAAATATGCCCGAATGGACAGGGGTTCTTATATAAAAGAAGTAACAGACCATTTTTACAATAAGGACATCTTTTTTTTTATTAGGGCAAACAACTCAGAAACTCTTTAAACTCAGGCTGCCGATGCTGAAAACTGGCAGCCGTGTACAATTAATTTTCAAGACATTGAGGTTGCCAGTTTTCCATATCAATTTGGAAAATACAGGCACCGAATTATTGCATATCGGATGCCAAATAAAACGGGGCAAATATCAG
>JAQICC010000316.1 GCA_027858735.1 Salinivirgaceae bacterium | reverse complement strand
TTTCGAGAAAGATTTATTAATAGATGAACATGATCACTGGTTCCTCCTACTATAATGGAGCTTGATTCTAATTCCCTACATGTTCCACCAATATATTTAAAAAGCTCTTCTTTTGTTTCTTGCTTAATAATTGGATACCGATGTTTTGTGCTAAATGTAATGTGCAAATAATTCTTAACTAACGACTGTGGCATAATGAATTAGATTTTTATTACAAGTTAATAAATAAATGACATCGCACCTATTGGCGCTAATGTTTTTCCTCGTTTATTACAGCTTGCCCTTTAGGCAAGGCTATACTACTTCGCACCTTTGGAGCTATTCTGATTTTAATTATTGCTCTTCCCCCCTTAAAACCACCCTCTAATTCACCCACCCGGGTGATTTTTTCCTCATGGGTGAACCCTACTTTTGAATCAGAATTTAAAGACATAATTATGAGTTGTAAGGCAAAAATAAAACTACAAGGACATCTAGACAAAAAATGGGAAAACTGGTTTGAAGGAATGGAGCTCAGCCACGAAAACGATACCACCATTTTATGTGGATACATAAAAGACCATGCCTATATGTATGGCTTAATCAATAAAATAAGGGATTTGAACTTGAAACTAATTTCAATTAATCCTGCAGAGTAATAAAAACATTGTAACAATTCAAAAACCAAAAAAAATGAAAAAGCTTACTTTAACAACATTCGTAATTGCCATTTTAACCACAATGGCATTTAGCAAAAACCTTACGCAAACAGTTCGGGGTACATTAATTGACTACGATAGTAAATTACCCTTAATAGGAGCAGCAATTATGGTACCTGGCTCAAATCCAATAATTGGAACTACAACCGATGTAAATGGAAATTTTCGCTTAGACAATATTCCAATAGGAAGAGTTACACTTCAGTTAATGTATTTAGGATATGAAACCAAAACTTTCTCGAATATTATAGTAAACTCGGGTAAAGAAGTAGTACTTGATTTATCGATGCAAGAATCGGTAGTAAAAATGGACGAAGTGGTGGTTAAAGCTAATAAGAACAAAGGCGAAGCACTAAATAGCATGGCTTTATTAAGTGCTCGTTCCATATCACCAGAAGAAACAAAGCGCTTTGCTGGTGGTTTCGACGATCCATCACGAGTTGTATCAAATTTTGCCGGAGTAAGCTATACTCCCGATGGTAGTAGCGATATTATTGTACGTGGTAATTCTCCTAAATACCTACAGTGGCGTCTTGAGGGAATTGAAATTCCAAGCCCTTATCATTTCGATGATCAAAATGCATCATTTGGTGGCCTAAGTGCTTTAAATAATAACCTTTTAGCTTCATCTGATTTTTTCACAGGAGCATTTTCACCAGAATATGGCAACGTACTGTCAAGTGTAATGGATGTAAAGCTAAGAAATGGGAATAATGAAAAATTAGAATCAACGTTTGGACTCGGATTGTTAGGCACTGACATAACGCTTGAAGGACCTATTAAAAAGGGTTATGCAGGTTCATTTTTAGTAAATTACCGCTACTCAACGGCTACATTATTAATTGAGTCGGGCTTAATTGAATTCGATGGAACGCCAAATTACCAAGATGCCACCTTTAAATTTAATCTACCAACCAAAAATGCAGGTACGTTTTCAATATTCGGATTGGCCGGTTTAAGTAATATGAAAGTTAAAAACCTATCGCCTGATGTTATTGCATCACCCAATGGTAAAGCTGCTGAATCTGATATTAAAACAGAATACAACAAGAATAATTATTTGCTAAATGCCGGTATTAACCATGTTTACACAATTAATAATAATAGTTTTATAAAAACTACCTTACTTTATTCCGGTAATGGTATCTCCGATGATATTTATAAATCGAAAATAGTAAAAGTTGACAATAGCGAAGGAGATTATTTGACCGATTCACTAATTAACAGAAAACATGACTTTGCGAACCTAATAGACAGAACAATATACCGAGGCGCCTTAACCTATAGCAATAAGCTAAATGCTAAAAACAAAATTCAAATAGGTACTAAATACTCTTATTACAACTACAATTATGACCAGAGCATACTTTTAAACGATACCTCAGCAATGTTTAATGTGGTTGATTTTGCTGGAAGCGCTGGCGCGATAACAAATTTTATGAGCTGGAAACATCGATTAACCGAAGATATAACTCTTGTGGCAGGCGTTTACAACAATAATGTTTTGCTAAACAATAAATATACTATTGAACCAAGGCTAGCTTTCAATTGGAAAATTAATAAAACCAGCTCTTTTCATGCCGGATATGGTAACCATAGTACCATGGAAAGCATTCACCATTATTTTACCAAGGTTGAAGGTGACGATGGTAATATAAGTCAACCAAACAAAAATTTGGGTTTATTAAAAGCACATCATTATGTAGTGGGTTATGAAAATAGATTTACAAAAAACTTAATGGCAAAGGTTGAATTGTATTATCAAGACTTATATAACCTACCAGTTGAAAACAATGACACTAGCTATTTTGCAACCATAAACGAAGGTATTGATTACCGTTATGTTGATCTTGTAAATAAGGGTACGGGAAAAAACTATGGTGTTGAACTTACTTTAGAACGCTTCTTCGATAAAAATTACTTCTTTTTGGTAAACACCTCGCTTTTTAACTCAACCTATAAATCATTAGAAGGTATTGAACGCAATACTCGCTACAACAATAACTTTTTATGTAATATTCTAGTGGGTAAGGAATTTACCAAGTTAGGTGCAAAAAAGAATAAAACACTGGCCGTAAATGGTAAAATATTCTTCGGCGGAAGCCAAAAATATATTCCCTTATTAAGAGATAATCAAGGTAATTTGAATGTTAATCCAGAAACCAATGAATATTGGGATTATTCAAAGGCTTTCGATAAAAGTCTTGACAAAATGTATACTATAAACTTATCGCTTAGTTATAAAGTTAACAGACCAAGAGCAACACACGAAATTTTTCTCGACTTGCAAAACCTAAGCGATTACAGAGGTAGAATTTACGAGTTCTATGATGAAAATGAGCCCAACTCAATTGGCTACTTAAAGCAAATGCAATTTATACCAAATTTAATGTACAGGGTATATTTTTAGTCAAAAATGAATTCAAAAATCAGATTAAACTACTTCAGTGTTAGATTTATGTATTCATAATATCCAATAGGCATTTTAAATTTGCAGTTAACTTTTACATATTTCCTATTTAACATCAATTATTCTAGATAACTTTAATTTATAAGAAGCAGAATGAGCGGCAAACCGCTCATTCTGCTTTTATTTATAAAGCTCAAAAATATTAATTGCACCTTCATTTTTTTCAAGGTAGATTTTAGTTCTAGACTAAAAAACACTAGGTTTGACTTATTATATGTTTTAAATACTGAATTAATAATGAGCCATAAAAGTAAAAGTTTACAAATATTAATTCCAACATTTGTAATTGTTGGTGTTCTAATTTTTATTAAACATAACTACCTGGTTAATAAAAATATAAAAGTTTATTATCCTTGAGAAAATGCTGAATTTCCAGCAGATATAGCCTCACCAACTATTAAATGGGCATCTGTTAATCAAGAAAAAACAATATGGCAAATTACTTTAAAGAAAAATGGCAATACCATACTATTTCAAGGAGAATTCGAAAATACATTATAGCCCGGATTATTCACGAATAATCCCTGTCTCCGACAGCGACTAAGATTTAGTAAAAACTTTTGAAAAAAGTTTAACTGCATTTAAGTCTGGACTATCCTGACCTTTATGCATATTTT
>JAQICC010000027.1 GCA_027858735.1 Salinivirgaceae bacterium | reverse complement strand
ATTAAAAGGAAAATAAATTTTAACTGCCGTTAAGTAAGGACTAATGGTAATTGAACAAAAACGGGCGCATCAACGAATAATTTTTGATGAATATAATTACAAAACGGGCTCACAGAGTGGTGCCGGACAAAAACTTTTATACCCCCATAAAATAGAATTGGAGCCTATTGAGGCTGAATTATTCCAATCATTACTTTCTGAAGTTAATCGCTTAGGCTTTGATATTGAAGCCTTTGGTAAGAATACTTTTGTAGTAAACAGTGTGCCTGCCGAATTCCCCGATAAAGAAGCTAATGAATGGGTTATTCAAATACTTGATAGCCTGAAAAACAACGAAAAAGATTTTGCAGAAGCTATCCGCGAAAATATTGTAAAATCGTTGGCAAAGTTTTTGTCAATCCCCTACGGTAAAGTTTTAACGCAAGAGGAGATGGCACACATTAATGATAAGCTTTTTGTGTCGCAAATGCCAAATTTAACACCCAATGGCAAATCAATTGTTACCATTATTGGTATGGATGAATTAGAAAAGAAATTTAAATAAATAAAAATGCAGTTTAATAGAGGCTCAATATTAGGAAATTTACCACCAGTAATTAAAAACTTACTTATAATAAATGTTTTGGTCTTTGTGGCCGACTATATCCTACAAAAAATGGGTATTGATTTAACCAACATGTTGGCTTTACATAATATTGCATCGCCACATTTCATGCCTTTTCAATTTGTAACTTACATGTTTATGCATGGCGGCATAGGCCATATTTTCTTTAATATGTTTGCCTTGGTTGTATTCGGAAGAATGCTTGAAACTGTTTGGGGGCCAAAACGCTTTTTAATATATTATTTTGTAACTGGAATTGGAGCCGCAGGGCTACATAGTTTTGTTAATTATTTAAGTTTATCAGATTTACAAGCTCAAATAATTGCCTTTACTAATACCCCTTCACCTGAAACTTTACTTAGCCTCGTTCGAGACAACATTTCACATCCTGCAGCGTGGGTAAACGATTTTCTATCGGCATATAGTGTAAATCCGAATAATGCTAGCCATATAAATAAGGGTATTCAATTGGCTAACGATATTTATGCTTTCCAATTAAATATCCCTACTGTTGGAGCATCAGGAGCCGTTTTCGGAGTATTATTAGCTTTTGGTATGCTTTTCCCAAACATGCAACTAATGTTGCTTTTCCCGCCTATACCTATTAAAGCGAAATATCTGGTAATTATATATGGTGGCATTGAATTTTTTGCTGCAATTCTTCCTCAGCAGGGCGATAACGTGGCACACCTAGCCCACTTAGGTGGGATGATATTTGGATTTTTACTTATTAAATACTGGAATAGTAAAGGATTTGGCAATTATCAACAGTTTTAAATTTTACACTTATGACAGGCACCGGAATTCTTGAAGAACTAAAAGAGACCTTTAAAAAAGGGAGCATGCTTACCCGATTAATTTACCTTAATTTGGGTGTGTATTTGGCAGTTAAAATAGTCGATATATTTTTATTCCTTTTTAGTGTTGAAAGCCCAAATTTACTCGTTAAATGGTTAGCCGTTCCAGCAAGCCTAAATCAACTGCTCTTTAAACCTTGGACTGTATTTTCATATATGTTTTTACACCAAGATTTTTTACATATTTTATTTAACCTGCTGTGGTTATATTGGTTAGGCAAAATATTTTTAGAGTATCTCACTGGAAAACAATTGCTGAATGTGTATCTACTTGGGGGGCTTTCGGGCGCTGCATTATTCATCCTAGCTTTTAATCTATTTCCAGCCTTCAATCAATCAATTGAGTTTTCGTATGCCCTAGGTGCATCGGCTGGGGTTCTTGCCATTGTCATTGCAACAGCCACTTATGTGCCTAACTATACAATCTATTTAATGTTTTTAGGGCCTGTTAAACTTAAATATATTGCTCTGGCATCAGTAGCTCTCGACATTGTAACTCTTGATCAAAGTAATCCGGGCGGACATATTGCTCACCTTGGCGGTGCAGCATTTGGATTCTTGTATATTAAGCAATTACGTAAAGGCAAAGATATTTCTGGCGGATTTGGCAAAACCCTTGACAGCATTTCAAGCTGGTTTAAAACTAAAAGCAATTTAAAGGTGACGTATAAACGTGGCGAAACTGACATTGACTACAACAACCGCAAAAAGGCTGAGCAAAAAGAGATTGATAAAATACTTGAAAAAATAGCCAAATCGGGCTACGAAAGTTTATCAAAAAATGAAAAAGAGATTCTTTTTAAACAAAGCAAGAACCTTTAATAAGAAACAAATTTTAGAAGCTATTTAAATTTTATTCCTGCCTAGCCGGACAGGCAGGCATTAGTATTATTACGTGTCCTTTTCACCAGATTATCGTTATTTTTCCAATAGCTATGCCATGTATCTCAAAAATGCTTCATAATAAATTCTGAAAACAAAACTTAAACAACTTCTTACTTGTTTTAAATACCGGCATTGATTGAGCAAATTTTAATGCAGAATGTTTAATATTGCAATTCCATGATAAAACAAGTATTCAAACGAATTTTATTAAGCATAAATTTACTATTGGCATTAGCCTTAGTTGGTGGAGTAACTGCCGGATTTATTTCACCAATTGACATTCCTATTCTAATAATTCCAGGACTTGCATTCCCATATTTTTTTGTAGCAAACATAGCATTTGGATTATTCTGGGTATTTGTAAAACATCGCTTTTTTTATAATATCTACCGTTGCAGTAATATTAGCAGCACCTTTGATCGTTCAAACGTATAATATATTTCCATCAAACACTAATGAATCTGGGGGCACTCCTTTTACCTTAATGTCATACAATGTTCGGGTTTTCGATTTGTATAACTGGTAGAAAAATAAAGTTACACGAAACAAAATGTTTGATTTTTTTCGTAACGAAAATCCTGACATTGCTTGCTTTCAAGAATATTTTAACAATACTGAAGCATATTTTCCTGTTCACAATTCCTTAATAAGCAATCAACAATTTACCTACTCACACAATTATTATAACATTCAAATTAAAAACGGTCATCAATTTGGAATAGCCACCTACAGTACTTTTCCCATAATAAATAAACAAGAACTCTTATTTAAAAACACTAACAACTTGGCTATTATAAGCGATATAAAGATTGAAAATGATACTATTAGAGTCCTTACGTATTGGCTACATTTTGTATGATGATCGTATTATTTGCAAGGAGTTTAAAAACATAAAGAATTACTACTCAGATCATTTCCCAATAAAAGGTGAATATCATATGAATAAGTTAATTTGAACCCGTATTGCGTAACCATTGTTTATAAATTGGTGCATAAATATTGCTAAATATTGCCTGTGAAGTCTATTATTTTTTTATGTTTGTATGAGTTTAAAAAATCCGGGAAATTATAACTGAATTTTAATGAAGAGATATTACCTTTTTGCAGCTGTAGCTATTTTGTTTATGCAAAAGGCGTTCACTCAAGTTGCAAGGTTTTCAGTTGAAGGCAACTTGTGTGTGAATAATGAATTATCTTTTGTTGATGAAACTTCAGTCACCGTTACTAATTGGAATTGGGATTTTGGCGATAGTGATGATGCTGGTTCAAGCTCATCACTTCAAAATCCTACACACACCTATTCCGATACGGGTTCTTATATTGTTAAACTTACAATAACCAGCAATGGCAGTACATATACAGATCAGAAAACCATCCAAATTTCAGCACTGCCAAAGGCTAGTTTTTCTGCCGATTCAACCCAAATTCAGTTTTCTAGCTATTCAAGAGTTTTTATTGACCATTCAGAATCTTTCCATCCAATAAGCCACTACATCTGGAATTTTGGAGACAACAGTTCTCCTATTAGTACTGAAAATACATCAACGCTGTATAAATATACCGAAAATGGAACATATAACGTTTGGCTTAAAGTAGTTGACAACGAAGGTTGCGTTGACTCAGTTTCCAAAATTGTTCAAATATATGACAGATTTTTTGTTCCCAATGTTTTTACGCCAAACAACGATCAAATTAATGATAACTTTATTATTACCTCAAATGGTATAACACTCTTTTCAATAGAAATATACAGCCGCTGGGGAAATTTGGTATTTAAACGATCGGGGCATGAACAAATTATTTGGGACGGAAGAATGTCAGATGGATCACTTGTAAGTTCTGGAACCTATTTTTATGTAATAAATGCAGAGAGTGGTGATATTACCTACGATCCTGAAAAAGGATTTATTACCGTTTTTTATTAGCCTTATGTACATAAAGTTCGTTAAAGTACAGCTAATTATTACATTTTATAAGACCCTTTATACGCTATTAATCTTTACAAAAAATATATCCAATGATTAAATTATCGGTTGTAATAATAACCTTTAATGAGGAAAAAAACATTGAACGCTGTTTAAATTCTGTAATTGATGTTGCTGATGAAATAATTGTGGTTGATTCATTTAGCACTGATAAGACAAAAGAAATATGCAATTCATTTAACATTCGTTTTCTTGAAAATAAATTTGACGGCTATATTCAACAACGAAATTTTGCAGCTCAACAGGCAAAATATGATTATGTTTTATCATTAGATGCTGATGAATCTTTATCAAATAGACTTAAAAATAGCATCGGTAAGGTTAAACAACAATTTACAGCAGATGCTTTCTACTTTAACCGCCTAAATAACTATTGTGGCAAATGGATAAAACACAGTGGTTGGTATCCTGATAAAAAATTGAGACTTTGGGATAGGCGTAAAGGCAAATTAGGTGGCCAAAATCCACATGATCGTCTTATTATGAAACCTGGATCAATAGTAAAAAAGCTAAAAGGCGATCTTTACCATAATACATTTAGCAGTATACAAGAACATATTTCTCAAATAATTCGATTCACTGATATTGCTGCTTTATCAGCTTATAAAAGAGGGCGCAGAGCTTCAATAGCAAAAATTCTACTATATCCACCTTGGAAATTTATTCGCGATTACTTTTTCAATGCAGGATTTCTAGATGGTTATTATGGATTTGTAATCTGCTCCTTTTCAGCATTTGCAACCTTATTTAAACTTGTGAAAATTCGAGAATTACATACAAACCAAAATAAATAATCATCCGCTTTAGAATTACAAAATACCATTCACCTTATAAAGCAACAGTATTGATTGTTAACTGATTATTGCTATTTTTGCATCCTCAAAAAAATAATACTTATATATCATGAATTTTGTAGAAGAATTAAAATGGCGTGGCATGCTTCACGATATAATGCCAGGCACCGAGGAACAATTAAATAAAGAACTTACTTCAGCATATGTTGGTTTCGACCCAACAGCCGATTCCTTGCATATTGGCAGCTTTGCTCAAATTGTATTATTAATGCGCTTTCAGCAAGCGGGGCATAAACCTATTGCCCTTGTAGGAGGAGCAACAGGAATGATTGGTGACCCATCAGGAAAGTCGGCAGAGCGTAATTTGCTTACAGAAGAAAGTTTGAATAAAAACCTTGAAGGTATAAAAAAACAACTTTCAAAGTTTATTGATTTTGATTCTGACTCTGAAAATAAAGCTGAAATGGTTAACAATTACGCTTGGATGAAGCAGCACACGTTTTTAAGCTTTATCCGTGATATTGGCAAACACATATCAGTTAACTACATGATGGCAAAAGACTCCGTAAAAAAACGTCTTGGTGCTGAATCAAAATCAGGTATGTCATTTACTGAATTTACTTATCAATTAGTACAGGGCTACGACTTTTTATGGCTTTACGAAAACATGAACTGCAAACTCCAAATGGGAGGTTCAGATCAATGGGGCAATATCACTACTGGCACTGAACTTATTAGACGCAAAGCCAGAGGCGAAGCTTTTGCCCTTACCATACCTTTGGTTACTAAATCTGACGGTGGTAAATTTGGTAAAACCGAATCGGGTAATATTTGGCTCGATCCTGAAAAAACTTCGCCCTACAGTTTCTACCAATTTTGGTTAAACACTTCAGATGAAGATGCCGAGAAGTATATTAAAGTTTTCACTTTCCTAAATAAAGAAGCAATTGATATGCTTATTGAAGAACATCGTGAAGCTCCACATATAAGACAACTTCAAAAGGCATTAGCTCAGGAAATAACCATTATGGTACATTCTGAAAAAGAATACAATGCAGCTGTTGAAGCTTCACAAATATTATTTGGTAAAGCTACTAGTGAGGCCTTGGCAAAAATTGACGAGCGAACATTTCTTGCCGTATTTGAAGGAGTACCCACTTTTGACATCAATAAAGGCGATTTAAGCAAGGGTATTAATGTTGTAGACTTACTTACCGATTATGCGGCTATTTTTGCATCAAAAAGCGAATTGCGACGCTTATTAAAGGCTGGTGGTGTAAGCTTGAATAAAGAAAAAATTGAATCTCATGATGCTACGGTTATCCAAAATCAGCTGATTAATGACAAATACCTTTTAATTCAAAAAGGAAAGAAAAACTACTACCTAATATCAGCAACATAAAACTTATAATAATTTAAAAAGGTATTGTACTGTATATGCAATACCTTTTTTATATTTACAAAACCTGTCCTAAATAATAAACCCAAGCCAAAGATGAGTATCGAATATTTTGATTTCATTAATGGAACACCAAAATTAAATACGTGGATAAAATTGCTTATCAGATAATAGATTCTCTTGAAAAAAGCCTAAGCAAATCCAAACCAGGCAGTGAGGCACATAAACTTATGATGCCTGAAGGCAGAATTTTAATATCGGATCATGACACCTTACCTACTCCATGTGCCGTATTAATTGCATTATACATTAAAAATAACACTTTGCACTTTCCTATCATACGTCGACCTGTTTACAATGGCCTGCATAGCGGTCAAATAGCATTTCCAGGTGGAAAAAAGGATGATTCCGATACAAACCTTATAAATACAGCACAACGCGAATGCTACGAAGAAATTGGTATCGCTCCAGATAATATAAAAGTGCTTGGAACTTTATCGGAATTATTTATACAGGTAACAAATATGCATGTTTTACCGGTAGTTGGTGTATTTAACCAACCACCAAAATATAAAATAAATAAACACGAGGTTGACGAATTGTTTTCTGTTAATATAAATGACTTATTTACTTCTGAAAACAAGAAAATAGAAACTTGGGAAATAAGGGGGCAAGATGTTGATATACCTTTTTATTATATTCAAGAACAGAAAGTTTGGGGAGCTACAGCAATGATACTAAGCGAACTTGAACAAATAATCCGCTGTATATAAAAGAGCATGTTAACGAATAACCTCTTTGTACATTTCATATCTGGCTACCACCTCTTTTACATAATTAAAAGTCTCAATACCACGACAATAACCATATTTCACCAATTCACTGTTATAATATTCCGGATTTGACTTGTTTAAAATAAAAAAATCCACATTATCTGTCCATATATTTGGATTTTTTCCATTTGCCTCAGCTAATCGTCGAGCATCAAGCACATGGCCAAGCCCAACATTGTATGATGCTAGAATAAACTTCTTTCTTTCTTCGTCATCCTTAACCATATCTTTAAGTTGTGTATTTAGCCAACGTATAAATTTTACCCCTGCAATAATATTTTTTTCAGGCGATGAATGCTTTGAAGCACCAAATCGTTTTGCCGTTAAGGGCATTAACTGCATTAAACCAAATGCTCCTGCCCAAGAATTGATTTCAGAATTAAATCTCGATTCCTGAAAAATTAATGAAGCCAATAATCTCCAATCCCAATCAATCAATTTACTGTACTTCTTAATATATTTATCATAAATTGAAATTTTACCACCCTTTAACGAAATATATGGACTCGTATTACGCTTGCTTGCCTTCTTGTTCTTAAAATACTTATTGTAAATAACAGCTTGCAAATCGGTTCCCGAAATCATTTCAATCCATTTATTTACCTCCATAAGCAATTCCTTGTTGTTTTTATTTACTGCCCAAGCTTGATTTTGTGAGAACGAAATTGCAGTTTTAACATCAATTGATGGATAATATGTTTGATTCAACAAGGCTACCTCCTCATCCGCAACTGTATATTCGATTTCCCCCTTATCAATTAAAGTAATTAATTGCTCAACCTCATAATGCTCAACTTCCACAATATGAATAGTATCGCCAATTTCTTCAGCTAAATTTTTAAGCCTTTCAACGTAGGCCGAACTCTTCATTACATGCACCGATTTACCAGCTAGATCAAGTTGATTTCGCAGCAATTGCTTTTCAATATTATACCATGCCATTTTTTCCCAATTGTAAGGTTTCTTCTGTACCAATACTTGACGGGTTTGTCCAATAGGCTCAGTAAATGACAAAATATTTTTTCTTTCGTTTGTTACCGTTAAACTAATTGCAACAATATCACACTTATACGCATTCAAACGATTAAACGCATCATCCAAATCATTAGTAATTACTATCTCAAGATCAAGATCAAGATGTTTTGCTAATAGATTCAACATATCATATTGATAACCCATGGGAGTTCCTCGATAAATAAAATAGCTCGTTGAATTATAGTCAGTAACTGCAACTAGTTTTCCTCGTTTTTTTATCATGGGCAAATCATACGAATCACTTTTACTCGTATCGTTTACAACATTGCAGGAAAATAACACGGCAAAGCTTACAAATAAGATAAAAACAGTTTTATAGTGTAATTTCATATTAAATTATCATGAATAATATTAAATATAACTATTTCATATGAGAATATACGGAAAATATGATTTTAGGTTTTTATATTTAGATTGGCTATTTTTAGATTATTAACAAAAGGAGGAAAATGCTCAATAGAAATTTCGATACAATCACTGGCCACACTATAGTTTGCGGCTATGGTAGAAATGGTAAACAAACAGTAAAGGAATTAATTAGCCATGATCAGATTGTACTGGTAATAGAAAATAATGCAAAAGAAATAGAAGAACTTCAGCATTTTCCTGAAGTGTATTATTTGGTAGGCGATGCTACAAAAGATGAAGTTTTAAATACGGCAGGAATCAATACCGCGAGAGCAATAATTACTACGCTTCCAAAAGATGCCGATAATCTTTTTGTGGTAATTACAGCACGCATTTTTAAACAGGATATTCCAATAGTTTCAAGAGCTTCCGAACCTCAATCGCAAAAGAAGCTATATAGTGCCGGAGCTAATTTTATAATTATGCCTGATAAACTTGGTGGTCAGCGTATGGCAGATCTAGTAATTGAGCCTGATGTTGTTGAATTCATTGACTACATTCTACTTCAGGATAAGGAACAAACAAATCTTGAAGAAATATCAGTCGCCCACTTAAATAAAAGCTTTATAAAAAAAACCATTCGTGAATTAAATATTCGGAATGTTTCAGAATCAAATATAATTGGCTTAAAAACGAAACAAAACAAATATATATTGAATCCGTCTGCTGATTATTCGCTCGATCAGGCCAGCCATATTTTTGCATTGGGAACTCCAACTCAAATAAAAAAACTAAAAAATCTTATTATTTTCGGAGGAAACAATCTACCCACAGATACCAACCAATAAAAAAAGAGAACCATTTATGATTCTCTTTAACACAAATTGAGCGATTCGCTATCGCAAATCTGCTCAATCGACTGAGGTCTTGTAAGGTTTTCATACTTTTCGTTTCCCCGAAATACTCGGGGCAGGCTACTCAAAATGTGAAAACCAACAATTCCTAGGTCAGCCTGTCCCGTACCGGAGGTCGGGAGGATTATACCTAAGTAAAGCGCCTCTTCACTTTGTTCGAATCGCTCAACTTAGGTAAGAAACTGTCAAGCAATAAAGTTAGCATAAAAGCCTTAAATATTTTTGTTTCAAATAAGGCAAAAAATCTGCGCATAGCATATTTACGCAATGATTTTTAACGCAATGTGGAATAAAAAGATTACCGCTAACTGGGCAGTTTATTTCTTGACAGTTCCTAAGCAGTATCAAATCAACCTTTTTCAAATTCTGGGAAGTGCTTACCTGACTTAAAAAATACACATGATTTAATCCTTACCCACAAAAATGGTTGTAGAACCACATTTAATATGCTCTTTCGTGCTTACCTTCAACAAAATTTATAAACGCTGTATTTACTACCTTATTTCCTCCCGGAGTTGGATAATCGCCTGTAAAATACCAATCACCTAAATGATCTGGGCAGGCCTTATGCAAATTTTCTACAGTTTGATAAATAATTTCTACATCGGCTTTAACTTCACTACTTTTTAATAATTCCGAAATTTTTGCCGAAACTTCTTCATTGGTGAAATCCGAGAATATATTCTTCACATAGTTCATAATCTCCTCTTTTGGCAAATGCTGCTGTTCTTTTGCTTGCTTATAAATTTTATCAATTACCTTTTGCTTACCGTTATCTTTAAGCAATTCAATTCCTGCCTGAAAAGCAACAAAATCACTAAGTTTTGCCATATCAATACCATAGCAATCAGGGAATCGAATTTGGGGCGATGATGAGACCACTACAATTTTCTTAGGTCCTAATCTATCCAGAATTTTAAGAATACTTTGGCGCAAGGTTGTTCCTCGCACAATGCTATCATCAATTATAACCAAGTTATCAATACCACGGCGCACCGAACCATAAGTTATGTCATAAACATGACCAACCAAATCATCGCGGCCTTTATCTTCCGATATAAAGGTTCGTAGCTTAACATCTTTAATTGCAACCTTTTCTACTCTTGGTCGAATGGAAAGTATTTTGTTTAATTCCTCTGGCGTAATATCATTACCAATTTCAAGAATTTGTTTTTGCTTTTGCTCTACCAAATAGTTTTCAACTCCCTCAACCATGCCATAAAAAGCCGATTCAGCTGTATTTGGTATAAATGAAAACACCGTGTTTTCTAAATCGTAATCAACCGCTTTAAGTATGGCCGGAACCACTAATTCTCCAAGTTTCTTGCGCTCTCTATAGATATCATGGTCGCTACCTCGCGAAAAATAGATACGCTCAAAAGAACATGCCTTATTTTCGTGAGGAATTCTAACAACTTCCTCTTTCCATGAACCATCTTTTTTAATTATTACCGCATGTCCCGGTTTCACTTCATGAACATCTTCCATTTGAATGTCAAACGCAGTTTGAATAACAGAACGCTCCGAAGCCGCAATCACCATTTCATCATCAGTATAATAAAAAGCTGGACGAATTCCATTAGGATCACGTGTTATAAAAGCATCTCCATGGCCAACCAAACCTGCAATTACATAACCACCATCCCAGTTTTTACTCGACTCTTCAAGTACTTTACGAACATCAAGATTTTTCTCAATCATTTGTGAGATCTCAACATTCTTCTTGCCATCGTTCTTATATTTTCTAAATAGATTTTGGTTTTCCTCATCAATAAAATGACCGACTTTTTCAAGAATGGTTACCGTATCTGAAAAATCTTTTGGGTGCTGTCCTAAATCGGTTAAGTGCTTAAACAGTTCATCAACATTTGTTAAGTTAAAGTTACCGGCTACAACCAAATTACGCGCTTTCCAATTATTCTCACGCATTACCGGATGCACATTTTCGATGTTGTTTTTACCAAAAGTTCCGTAACGCAAATGCCCAAGTAGCAATTCTCCGGCAAAAGGTAGATTTTCCTTCGCAAACACAGCATCACTTAACTGTCCCTCACTATTTTTTGTAATTCTAGCGTTTATATCACCAAATACGTTTACAATAGGTGTTGAAGCATTAGAACGGGCTCTGCTCAAGTACTTTTTCCCAGGTGCCATATCAAGTTTCAACGAAACAACACCAGCTCCGTCTTGACCTCGATTACGCTGCTTTTCCATCATTAGATACAGCTTATTTATGCCATACCGCCATGAACCATATTTTTCCTGATAATACGATAAAGGTTTTAATAACCTAACCAAAACAAATCCACACTCGTGCTTAATCGGATCGCTCATTTTTAAAATATTAAAAGTTGTTTGTTATGCCGCCTTAGCGGTGTAAATATGAAATAATTATCTAAACCTTCTGATATAATATAACTACAAAAAAGGGGGATTGTTTCTTTGATTTCTCTCATTAGAAATCGGGGCATTTTATTTATTTTCTGATCCTTCAAGAATTGGAAAGTTAATTCTAGATTTAACAATATATGAACCCGGAAATTCATCTTTTACATCATTATAAAATTCAAAAGCCTCGTTCTTATTTCTAAAATCGCCTACCCTTACTTTAAAATAGGGCGCTTGATAATCCTTATAAACAGTACTGGGATCAAATTGAGGAAATGCTTCTATAAACTCTACCATTATGTGCTCCTGATTAATCTTTGCTTGTTCACCCCCCGATCCTGAATATATTTGAATTCTAAATCCAATTAATCCATCCTTTTCATTCAATCGTGTACTCTTATCAATCAATACATGTAACGATGGGTTCTGATACAAATTCATCTCTCCCCCATATGAATTGTCTTGAAGAAGCGAAAAAACATCTTGCAATTGAGGTGTTGAATCAGTATTTTCTTCCTGAGCTTTAGAGCTTAAATATAAAAAACTCAATAAAATAATTAGTCCCAAGTATTTTCTTATCATACTGCTCAACAATTTTGAGTTGCAAAGTTAATAAAAAACACAAAAATCCTTTCCCCAATGAAAAATATCTAACTATAAAAAAACATTTCATAAAATACCCAGTCCAAAATAATAGTAGTACCGAGTAATGCAGAAAATGCAAAGGTTTTCTTTATTCTGAAAAGTAAGTTCTTCTAAGTAACTGTTTAAATTTTATCCATCAGTTTTATTAGGTGTCTTTTTCGCCATATTATCGTTATTTTTTCGTCACGTAACTACGGCTCCCGAAACAAGTTCGGAACAGGTTATGCGGTTCAAAAATGCCTCAATCTGACAAAAAATTCACTCTAATAAATTCCAAAAACAAAACTTAAACAGCTACTAAATGTCTTTTGACTGAATTGAGATTACAGGAATTGGTGAGTGGTTAACCATTTGTTGAGCATAAGGGCCAAGCCAAATATGTTTTGCTCGCTCATTTTTTTCATTCATTATAGCAATTAAATCAGCATCGCATAGAATTGCATACTCAATTGTTATATCGGTTATATTTTTACCTTTAAGCGATTCATGAATACACTTTATCTTTCTACGCTTCAGATATTTTAAAACTTGATCCACAAATTCATCAAGTTTGTTTCGGGTAGTAGCCTTGTTGTTTTCTCGTACATCAATTACATGAACCTCAGCACTAAATATTTGCGCCAGTTTGGCAACAAATGGAACTTTTTGCCGCGTTTCATTTGAAACATCAATAGGTAAAATTATTTTTTTAATGGTTCGTTGAGGGTAATTATAGCGAATGGTGAAAACAGGACAAGGTGCATTACTAGCAATCCGAAAAGCATTACTACCTACCCAACGCTCCTCAAATCCGGAAACGCCATGCGTTCCCATTATAATCATTTCCGCATCGCCATACTTAGCCTGGTTGCAAATCTCATTATATATTCTTCCTTCTCTAATACGATAATCTACCTCCCCTAAAATTCCCGGCGTATAATTCTTCAATAATTTTTCAAAATTATCTTCTATACCTGATATTAATACTTCGTCAAAATCGTGCAAATTAAAGGTGGCATTGTAATCGGCATTTTTCCGTTTAACATGAATAAGTTTAATGTTATATGATAATTTGTTAGCCAAAGCTATTCCATGTTCAAATGCATTGATGGAATCATTTGAAAAATCGATGGGAATTAAAACATGACTCATTTCATAATTATTTACATAAAGATATTAAAACTGACTTAGTTCCTTAAATCCGCAAGCGGATTCTTTGAGGCCACGAATTAACACTAATTTCATTTTCATCCAATTGGGTGAAAATATATTTCATGTAAGACTGTGCCCATCTATGGTTTCATTTTTTTGCTGCGGATATTAGGTAGTTAGTAAAAATTTAATTCGATATGCTGCAATGCACTACAAAAACAACTACCTTTTTAAATCAAGTTTATCATTAAAATTAACTTTAAATGTTTTGTTCATCCACAATAAATCAGTATTAATAATTCCGTTAAGTTGAAGTTTAACCTCGTCCGATTTCAGTGTTGCTAAAATATTTCTCCCAGCAACCAAAAGTTTAACTATGCTTATTTCAACTTTAAAATTCCCTGAAAATACACCTTTTTTATTTATAATCAATTGATCAGGTATCTCCAATTTTCCTAAGTTAACCCCATCGACAACAACATCAATATCAGCACTATATATTGTAAGTTTAAACCCATTAGGATTATACAAACTAATATTTGTTGTTACATAAACCTTACCCCCTTTTTCTTCAATACTAAAACTATTTACACCTTTAAATTCAACCGGTTTTACAAGTGAACAGCTCGATAAACTAATTATCAGTACACCTAAAACAACAACCGTTGCTTTTTTTATAGAACTTATTTTAGCAAAAAGCCTTTTACCCCGTTGCTTTATAGTTAAAATCATATTTTAAAAAATTATTATATCCTATAAAAATAAAAAAAGGTCGCTTAAAACTAAGCGACCTTTTCATAAAATATTATAAAAAATTATTCTTGAACTTTTTTCTTTGTTGAATAATTTATTCTTAATGCACTTACTCGACGTAATTCTTGCTTAATATCTGTCACAATACCCATTTTAGTATTTTTGTCAATTTTTAATGAGGTTGTCATAAAAGGCACCTCCTTTTCATCACGCTTTTGACGTTCAGCTTCAATATAGTCACCAATATCGTCAACATCAGCAAATGCATCGTTTAGTTGAATACGTGGTTCTGTACCTAACACTTTTGCATAGTTTTTTTGAGGCTCACCTACGTTAATAACACTCACAAGAGATTTTTTCTCAAGCTTTTTAATTTCAGAAGCATGAGGAGTTTTTACTATCACTTTTAAATCCGTTTCTTTCATGGTTGTACTAACCATGAAGAAGAAAAGTAACATAAAAACAATATCAGGCAATGCTGAGGTATTAATAGCAGGTACTTCTTTCTCTCCGTCTTTTCTAAATTTTCCCATCTTAGTTTCCTCCGTAGTTTCTAGGTTCTGCTTCCGACACACGGTTTGGATATATTTTCCTAATGGCCAACTGCTGATCGACCTCTAAGTCATCGTATATTTTACCAAACTTACGCATAGCTAATTCATTTTTGAGTTCGCTATATGCAGCTGCAAGCGCATCTTGAGCTTGAATATACATTCCATAAGAAGTCCCTCTATCATTCTGTAACGAAATAATTTGCTTTGAAACCATCATCGTTCCAAAATAAGGAACCTCCGTTTCTTTAAATTCAGGCAAATTATCTCTTCTCCCGGGGTTCTGTATAAACTCCTTTGTGGCTTGTTTTAAATCCCTAATATCCATTGGTTTATTTTCCACCAATAACTGATCGTTTTTGTTAATTAAAACGATAAATATATTTCGTTCCTTAATTTTCTGATCATCATCAATTTCTTGATCTGGCGGAACAGGAGGTGGTAACATTTTTAAAATACCTGAATCGGTATCCATAGTAGTTGTTACCAAGAAAAAAATCAACAGCATAAAGGCGATATCAGCCAAAGAAGATGCATTATATTCTGGAAGTTTTTTTGGCATTTTTTCTCCTTTTTAATTATTTATATCGTATAACGATATTACTATTATTTAAACGCACCTCTGATTTCAGTAAAAATCAGACTAATAAACGATACTGCTAATAAAATATATAGCAAATATAAAGAGGCGCCTGACCATCTTGATCCTGATGCAGTTAGAGCCTCATCAACCAACTCCCCTGCAGCATCCAAAGGTATAACACTGCTTGCAAAAGCATAAGATATGCCAATTAACACTACAAATGCACCTATAATTCCAAGACTAGTAATGATACTACTCTTACTCTTGAACATATTTACAACACCAAATAAAAGTATTGATCCTACTGATACAATGGTTAGAATATACCCTCCTACTATTAGAGGTTCTTCGTTTTTATTTACAGCAAAGAATATTATTCCAAGCAATACGCTTACTGCAAATAATACATAGAAAACTATGTTTATAATTTTAATTGCTAAACTCTCTCCCATAATAAATTATTTTTGAGAATGTTTGTACTTAGTAAGCATATCGATTAATGTGATAGAAGCATCCTCCATATCATTAACAATTGAATCAATTTTTGCAACACAATAATTGTAAAGAATTTGTAGAATGATAGCTACAATAAGACCTGTTACTGTTGTAATAAGTGCTTGAGAAATACCACCTGCTACAAGAGAAGGGGAAATATCACCAGCAGCTTTAATCGCATCAAATGCCGCGATCATACCAATTACTGTACCCATAAACCCAAGCATAGGAGCAAGAGCAATAAATAATGAAACCCAAGATAGGTTTTTCTCTAATAAACCTGTTTGAACACCACCATAGGCAACAACCGATTTTTCAACAATTTCAATTCCTTCATCAGAACGATCAAGTCCTTGATAGAAGATACTTGCTACGGGTCCGCGCGTATTACGACAAACTTCTTTTGCAGCTTCAATTCCACCTTGTCCAAGAGCTTCCTCAACGTTAGCCATCAGCTTTTTTGTATTTGTTGAAGAAAAGTTTAATGTCAGAATTCTCTCGATAGCAATAGCTAATCCAAAAATCAAACATAATACTACGATAGCCATAAATTCGGCACCACCTTCAATAAATTTAGCTTTAATTACTTGGTGAAATGTTTGTCCTTCAATAACATCTCCTTCTTCTTCAGCTACAGTTTCATCTGGAGTTTCAGCTACGGCTGTTGAATCAACACTAGTTGAGTCAGCGGCTACAACAGTTGTATCTGTTGGCTCCTCTGTCTGTGCAAAAGTTACGTTCGACGCTATTACAAGCATCCCAATCACAGCGAATAATGCGAGTAGTTTTTTCATTGCTTTGTTTTTTTTGTTATTTACGTTATTTATATTCAAATTAAAAAAATTCCATTCTCTAATGCGGAGAAGAAGGGATTCGAACCCCCGAAACCGCTTCACACGGTTTACACGCTTTCCAAGCGTGCGCCTTCGACCACTCGGCCACTTCTCCGTTGTGAACTAAATTTCAGGCTAAACCTAAAATTCGGGCGGCAAATTACAAAAAATTTTAAAACCATATACAGCTTTCAAACATTTATTTCGTCTGTTTGTAATTAATTGGCTTTTATTAAGTGTATGATATACACTTTAAAAACCGATTAATTCAACCAACATCAATATACAAAGGGCTTTATCATACTTTAATCTCACCCCTTAAAGATTTTGAAAGATTTTCAATAACTTCATCTTTCTCCATATTTTGCCCCAACAAAAACATTAATTTTGTAATGGCAGCCTCGGTTGTCATATCAAATCCACTTATAACACCGGCTTCTTTCAAACCCAAACCTGTTTCATATACTTCCATATCAACACTGCCTGCATTACATTGGGTTATATTCAATACAATTATTCCTTTCTCAACAATTTGCTTAATTATTTCAATAAACCATTTTTCTGAAGGCGCATTCCCAGAACCAAATGTTTCCATTACCATTGCCTTTAAACCACAAATATTTAAATACGACTTTAAAACATTTGCTGTAATGCCCGGGAATATTTTTAACACCGCTACATTAGCATCCAATTTATGATATACTTTTAAATCGCGTTTCTTTACCGGATAGCGAATTGCAGAATAATTGTAGGTAATATGTATACCTGCTTTCGCTAATTCGGGATAATTGTACGATCGAAAAGCATCGAAATACTCGGCATTGTTTTTTATAGTTCGGTTTCCCCGAAAAAGTTTGTTTTCGAAAAAAACACAAACCTCAGGTACTAATGGCTGCCCATGTTTTTGGGCTGCAGCTATCTCAATAGCACTAATAAAATTTTCTTTCCCATCGGTGCGTATTGTTCCTATTGGCAATTGCGAACCCGTAAAAACAACCGGTTTTTCTAAATTCTCCAATAAAAAGCTTAAAGCCGATGCTGAATATGCCATAGTATCGGTGCCATGTAAAATTACAAACCCATCGTATTCATTATAATTATTTTCAATAAGCTCGGCTAATTGAATCCATATTGTTGGAGTTATATTCGACGAATCAACAATCTCATGAAAAGTAATGGTATTCAGTTGTAAATCGAACCTTTTAAGCTCAGGAACCTTTTTCATTATATGGGCAAAATCAAAGGGAGCTAACGAACCTGTTTCCGGATCATTAATCATTCCAATGGTGCCACCAGTATAAATTATTAGTATAGATGTTCCTGAATCTGACATTATTAATATTTACTATTTATTAAAGACCCTTTACAAAGCAAATACCCTACTTGCATTCTGGGTTGTTATTTTTGCTATTTCTTCAATAGAACAACCATAAACCTCTGCTAATTTTTCAGCAATTAAGCTAATATAGCTACTTTCGTTACGCTTACCCCTAAAAGGAACAGGCGCAAGATAAGGACTATCGGTTTCCAAAACAATATGATTTAGCTCAACCTGCTGTAAAACCTCTCGCAAATTGGTGTTTTTAAATGTTACTACACCTCCAATACCAAGTAAAAAACCCATATCGGTAGCTTTTCGTGCCTGTTCGAGGTTGTCACCAAAACAATGGAAAATTCCTGTTAATCCATCAGTAGCCAATGGTTTTAATACCTTATAAACCTCTTCAAAAGAGTCGCGAACATGAATTACAATAGGCCATTTTAGTTCTTTAGCCCAGTTTACTTGCGTAGTAAATGCATCAACTTGCTCTTTATAAAAAGTTTTATCCCAATATAAATCAATGCCTATCTCTCCTATCCCATAAAACAAAGAACGTTTTTGCGATATAAATTTTTCAACTAGCGCCAACTCCTTTTTATAATCGCTGTTAACCGAAGTAGGATGCAATCCCATTAATGGTATGGCCAATTCCGGATTAGCCTCGGCCATTTCAATCATGGCATTATGACTTTTACTATCAATGGCAGGTAAAACTATTTTGCTTACCCCTTCACCTATTGCCTTTTCAAGTACTTCACTTCTATCCTCATTGAATTCTTCGGCATATAAATGAGCGTGTGTATCTATAAATTCCATAAAATCTAATTTCGTTCCAATTGTTATGCTTTATGAAAAACCTTTCCGGGCAAGCACTTTACGGCACCCATAAATTCAAGTGTTAGCAGTATTGCTGAAACTTTTGACATGGTTAAGCCTGAACTCCGACAAATGTTATCTATGTTTAATTCTTCTCCCTTATTAAACAAATCCATTATTATTTGTTCCTCGTTCGAAAAATTATGAAACAGTTGTTGTTGTATTGACTCCTGAACGGCCTCCCAACCCATTATATATTCAAGGTCTTCAACCGTTTCAATTAGTGCTGCTTTATTGGCTTTTATAAGTTTATTTGTTCCCAACGAATAGGTATCATGCAATCTGCCAGGTACTGCAAACACATCGCGACTATAAGAATTGGCTAAATCGGCAGTTATTAATGAGCCCCCCTTAATATCACTTTCTACTACAATTGTGGCGTCAGACAATCCTGCAATTACCCGGTTTCTTCGTACAAAATTGTTTTTATCAGGAAAAACGCCATGCATAAACTCCGTTATTAAACCTCCATTCTCCAACATTTCGCTGGCCGTTTTTCTATGTTGAGCCGGATACATTCTATCTAAACCATGCCCCAATACTCCATAAGTTGGAATCTGGTTTTTTAAAGCTGCTTTATGAGCCGCAATATCAATCCCATAGGCCAAGCCACTAATAATGACAGCATCATGTCCCTTCTCTTTCAATCTTGAAATAAAGTTTTGGCAGAAATCGTTACCATAGGCTGTTGAATTCCGTGTACCAACAATGGAAATGTACTTTTTATTTTCGTTTAAAGGTTGTCCTTTTGTAAAAAAGAGTAAAGGTGCATCTTCGCATTGTTTTAATCGAAAAGGGTAATCATCGTCAAAAATAGAGGTTATTCTAATGTTGTACTTCTCAACAAATTCTAATTCTTTATCGGCCTTTTCATAATGCCCCCCTTCAACCAAACTTTCAATAAGTTTTGGCCCAACCCCATTTATTTTGCTAAGCTTTGGTTTGCTTAGTTCAAGAACTGCCTGCGGACTTCCTACATGTGCAATCAGCTTTCGCGATATCATGCTGCCAATGCCCGAAACAGACCAAAGCGCCAGGTAATGTCTTAGTTCTTCTTGCGTTAAACTCAATTCTTATTCTTTTTTTGATTTGTTTATGGCTAATATTAGATCAAAAGCCTTTTTTATTTCACTAATTTGATCTTCTTTTAAGGCTGTAAAACCAATGCCCGGATATTTGGCTAACCCGCCTGAAGATTTCTGATATAAGAAAAGTGTTTTTCGCAATCCAAAATGGATTGATTTTATTTCATAGTTACGGAAATTTTCTGATTTAATTTTTACAGAGTTGTTAGGCGTATTAAAAGGCGATAAGGTTTTAAAGCGAATTTGAATATTGTCGGGCCCCGCAGAAAAAACAATATAACTATATTTAAAAATTGACATTACAGCAAAAAACAGAAGCAAAACAATAAATGCAAGTACCATGTATCGCAGATCTTTAACTTCATATAATAAATATACTGCTGCTGCTGCAATTACTACCAATAATGGTATTAACATATACATCATTTTTATCCATCCGGCGCGTTTTGTGTTATTTAATTTCATAATTGTGTTTTTTAAACTGCATTCGTCAAAAGTAAGGCAATTTCATTTATTATTTCCATTCAAAAAGATATTAAAAGGAGTAGATTAAACCTAAAGTGTTTTAACAATAGGTATTACTACGAATTTAGCGGGAAAACTTATAAACAGTGCATTTTATCCATGGGATATAGTCTACAATTCTCAGTTGGTATATTGACTGTGGACTGAGAACTGAGAACCTGCCCGACTAATCGTTCAGGCGGGCTGTTGACCCAAAAATGTAATCTCATAAAATCACTCATTAAATTGGTAGTAGAACCTTAACATAAAACCGCTGACCTATCTTTTCTTTTTAAAAAAATCTCGAACCAATTGACCACATTCAAATTCAAGAACACCACCAATAATTTCGGTTTTTGGATGAAGCAAATCTTTGCCATGCTTATAAAAACCTCGCTTTTCGTCGCTTGCTCCATAAACAATTTTGCTTACCTGGGTCCAGTACGAAGCCCCCGCGCACATTACACATGGTTCAAGTGTAACATACAGGGTACAGTCATGCAAATATTTTCCTCCAATAAAATCGGCTGCAGCCGTGTAAGCCTGCATTTCGGCATGAGCTGTTACATCGTTTAGCGTTTCAGTTAAGTTATAAGCTCTGGCTATTATTTGGTTACCATGAACTACAATGGCTCCAACAGGCACTTCATCCTTATCAAATGCAATTTGCGCTTGCTCAAGCGCCTTTTTCATGAAAAATTCCTCAGTAAAAATCATCTTTTAATATTTATATTACCCCGCAAAATATGAAGATTCTTAATATTTCAGCATAAAAAATATTACTTTCGCAGAATATTTTTAGAACGTAATTTGTTCTACAATAATTTTACTTCAAATAATAGACATCTTTTTATTATTTGAAATAATAAGTCGGCGGTTCCACAGTATTCAGTTTAAAAACTGCCTGCTTAAGACTAAAGGCTGATCTGCAAGAACATTCATGAAGAATAATCATTGCAGAAAAATCAATTTGCAAATAAAAATTAATTTTTAAAAAAATGTATCGTACACATACTTGCGGCGAGCTTAGAGCTGAACATATTGGACAAGAAGTAACTTTAAGTGGTTGGATTCAAAAATCGCGCGAATTAGGCGCAATGACTTTTGTTGATATGCGCGATCGTTACGGAATTACGCAACTCGTTTTTGATGTATCAAAGAATCCTGAATTAAGTGAACCGGCACGCGAGCTTGGGAGAGAATTTGTAATTAAGGTTACAGGTATGGTGATAGAGCGTGAAAGCAAGAATAAGAAAATACCAACCGGTGAAATTGAAATTCTGGTTAGCGAGCTTACCATCTTAAATAAATCAGAAATACCCCCGTTTACCATTGAAAATGATACAGATGGCGGTGATGAATTGAGAATGAAATACCGCTATCTTGATTTGCGTAGAAATCCATTGCAAAGGGCATTAGAACTTCGCCATAAAATGGGCATTGAGGTTCGCAATTTCTTACATAATCAAGGATTTTTTGAGATTGAAACACCCTATTTAATTAAAAGCACTCCTGAAGGTGCTCGCGATTTTGTTGTGCCATCGCGCATGAACGAAAATCAGTTTTATGCCTTACCCCAATCGCCTCAAACTTTTAAACAATTGTTAATGGTTGCAGGCTACGATCGTTACTTTCAAATTGTAAAATGTTTTCGCGATGAAGACTTACGTGCCGATCGTCAACCAGAATTTACACAGATTGACTGCGAAATGGCTTTTGTAGAACGCGATGATATTTTAAGCATGTTCGAGAATCTTGCCAAGCACCTTTTTAAAACTGTTAAAGGAGTTGAAATAGAAGGCGAATTTCCAAAAATACCTTACGACCAAGCTATGAAACTTTATGGCAACGACAAACCCGACACCCGATTTGAAATGACTTTTACAGAGTTATCAAAAATAGTTAAGGGAAAAGGTTTTGTGGTATTTGATAATGCAGAATATATAGGTGCTATTTGTGCCGAAGGTTGTGCTTCATATACGCGAAAACAATTGGATGCACTTACCAATTTTGTAAAAAGACCACAAGTTGGTGCCACAGGTTTGATTTACTTAAAATGCAACGAAGATGGAAGTTTAAAATCATCGGTAGATAAGTTCTTTGATGAAGAACAACTGAAAATTTGGGCAGAGACTACAAATGCAAAACCAGGCGATTTAGTCTTGGTTTTAGCTGGGGATAAAAAGAAAACTTTACCCGCATTAAGCGAATTGCGTCTTGAAATGGGTAAACAATTAGGGCTAATGGATAAAAATAAATTCAGCCCACTTTGGGTGGTTGATTTCCCCTTATTAGAATGGGATGAAGATTTAAAACGATTCCATGCCATGCATCACCCATTTACTTCGCCAATAGTTGAAGATATGGAATTATTCGACACTGATCCTGGTAAAATAAAGGCCAATGCTTATGATTTGGTAATTAATGGTGTTGAAATTGGCGGTGGTTCCATTCGTATTCACGATAGAGAATTGCAACAAAAAATGTTTAAAGCACTAGGTTTCACCGATGAAGAAGCTGAAGAACAATTCGGATTCTTGATGAACGCGTTTAAATTCGGTGCTCCTCCTCATGGTGGTGTTGCTTTTGGTTTTGATCGCTGGGCATCGCTATTTGCCGGCCTTGATAGCATACGCGATGTAATTGCGTTCCCAAAAAACAATTCGGGCCGCGATGTTATGATTGACTCACCTAGTAGAATTGCAGGTGATCAATTGGAGGAATTAAAATTGAAATTGATACCGAAGGAGGAAAAATAAAAAATATAGTTTTTATATAGAACGCCCGATGCTTTGTTGTGTCGGGCGTTTTGTTTACCAAAAGTAAAATTGTTGTTCTTGATAACACTAGTTCGGTAAATTTTTGATTTATATATTTTATATTTGGGCTAAAACCATATTCCATGCATGTTACGCAATTTCCCGACTTAAAAGACGAATCTGGTTATGTAACACAATATCAATGCATTACAAAATAAACACATCGAACTATTGTGATAAAACATATTAACAACTAATAAACAACCTTTTCTGCTACGCCTTAATTTTATATTTTTGTTTACTGAAACATTAAAGTGATAAATCATGAATTTTCAAAAAATAGAAGAACATTATAAAAAAGTATCATACCATAAACAGCATCCTGAATTAACATTACAAGAGTGGCAATACGCACTCAGAATGAAGTTTGCCGAAAAATCATTTTTTGGAATAGAAAAGCTTGATGGCCACTATGTTTTTAGTGATTATCTGGTAAAAAACACAGAAACTAACAATACTTATAAGGTATCAATACGTGATAATGACAATTCAATGAATTTTTGTTCTTGCTACGATTTTAAAACAAACCATTTAGGTACTTGCAAGCATATTGAATCTGTTCTTCTTAAAATTAAAAACAATAAGAACAAAGTCAAAGCACTTGAAAAAAACTATCAACCGCCATATTCATCAATTTATGTTGATTATCGTAATGGCAGAACCATTAAATTTCGCTTAGGAACTGATAATAAGATTGAGTTCGACTCTTTTACAAAAAAATATTTTGACAACAACAATCAATTAAAAGCGGAATATTTTCCTGATTTCTATTCTATTTTAAAGGAAGCTATGCAGGTAAGCCCCGAATTAAAATGCTACCCTGATGTAATAAGCCTTATTGTTGAGCAGGTTGAAAATGAAAAACGCATTCGTAAGCTAGACGCTATGTACAGCAATAATAGTGAGGTTTTTAATGATCAATTAATAACTGCAAATTTATTCCCATACCAACAGCAAGGAGTTGTGTTTGCTGCGAAAGCAGGGCGTTGTTTAATTGCCGATGATATGGGTTTGGGTAAAACCATTCAGGCAATTGCTGCATCTGAATTATTAAAAAGAGAGGTTGGTGTTGAAAAAGTGTTGATTGTGTGCCCCACCTCACTAAAATACCAGTGGAAAGCTGAAATTGAAAAATTTACCAAAAGCTCTGTTTTGGTAATTGAAGGGAGTCCCGACAAACGACCCGATCAATATAATTCCGACCATCTGTATTGCATTGTTTCGTACCATACAGCTGCGAACGATATTGAAATTATTGAGAAACTACGCCCCGACTTAACAATACTTGATGAGGCCCAACGCATAAAAAACTTTAGAGCAAAAACTTCTCAAAAAATTAAAAAAATACCCTCTGACTATGCAATTGTTCTTACGGGAACACCACTTGAGAACAAGCTTGAAGAGCTTTATTCCATTATTCAGTTTATCGATCCATTTGTATTAGGCCCCTACCATGAATTTATGGCTAATCATCAAGTAAAAAATGAAAATGGGAAAATTATTGGATACCAAAACTTACATCAAATTGGTAAAAAGTTATCGCACCTCATGATACGGCGAACAAAAAAAGAGGTATTAAGCCAGTTGCCCAAACGCATGGATAAGGTTCTTTTAGTTCCAATGACAAAAACACAGGCCGAATGGCATGAAGAATACAAATCGGTAGTTGCTAAACTGGTACACAAATGGCAACGTCTGGGATTTTTGCCCGAAAAAGACCGCCAAAGACTCATGATTAATATGAATATGATGCGCATGGTTTGTGACAGTACTTATATTATTGACCAGAAATCGAGAAATGATACTAAGGTTGAGGAACTTATGAGCATTATTGAAGAAATTGATGCGGAAGGTTCTGAAAAGGTAGTTGTTTTTAGCCAATGGGAACGTATGACAAGGCTTGTCGCTGCTGAACTTGATAAAAAAGGCATTAAATATGAATACCTGCATGGAGGTATTCCAAGTGTAAAAAGAGAAGCATTATTCACAAATTTTAACAATGATGCCGAGGTAAAAGTTTTTTTATCTACCGATGCCGGAGGAGTAGGTCTTAATCTTCAGGCCGCATCTTATTTGATAAATGTTGATATTCCATGGAATCCGGCTGTTCTTGAACAACGTATAGGCCGCATACATAGGTTGGGTCAAAAGAAAAATGTGTCAATAACCAACATGGTTTCTGTTGGTACTATTGAACACCGAATGCTTGATGTGTTGAGTTTTAAATCGTCATTAGCCGAAGGTATTCTCGACGGAGGTGAAGATGCCATATTTATGGGCGAAAGCAAGTTCAATAAATTTATGGAAACCATTGATGACATGGTTCAGGTTGACGAAAAAACAGAACTTGAAACAGTTGATGGTTTTGAAAATGTACAGTTTAACGAAATTAATGATGATAAAATTATTGCCGGTAAAACTGACAAAGAACCAATTACAAAAACAAAATCTGAGCTTGAACAAGAACCTGAAGCAGATACAGTATTTGAAGAAGAAACAATAACACAACGAGAAACTGTAGAACCCGAAGAAAATATTTTAACAACCGGAATAAAGCTATTAGGACGTTTATCGGAAACACTAGCTGACAAAGAAGCTACTAAAAAAATGGTGGAATCGGTTATTGAAAAAGATAAAGAAACAGGAAAAAACCTTCTTGAAAATTCCAGTTGAAAATGAAAAAATGGTTGAGAATGCATTAAATATGTTAGGCACTTTTATGCAAGGCTTATCGAACAAATAATCGAATTAAAAGGCGACAGATTATTAAGTTATTCTGTCGCCTTTTATTTCAAATTCGATTAAGCTAATAAAAACTCCCCGCTGCAAGCCAACTGGTGATTATAATCCAATTTTTTATATAATTATCTCGATTGTATTCCCGTTTAATAATTATGTGAATATTTGAAAATACTATTTCTTCAAACTCACCATTTGCTCTTCAATAGCTTTTATTTTAGCTTCAGCATCGGCTTGTTTTTTGCGCTCGATGGCAACTACCTGCTCTGGCGCTCCGCTCATAAACTTTTCGTTATTTAACTTGCCCATTACTCCTTTAAGGAATCCTTGATGACGAGCAAGCTCTTTTGTCAATTTATCAAGCTCCGCTTCAACATCAATATTATCGCCAAGTAAAATTGCCAATGAGCAATTGGATAAATTGAGATTAAAAGTATTCCCGAAACTCGATTAAACGGAAATAATTATTTTATACAAAAAACGCGTTATGAGAAATCTTAACGCGTTTTTTATTTACTAAAAAACGCTTAAAGCTAATATGTTGCAAATACAATTACTTTTATTAGTTTTGACAAAAATAATAAGCCAATATACTCATTCAATATTAATCAAGTACCAAAAATACACTTGTAGCTTACTAATTGTAATCTACTTTCAAGTAATTTATAAAAAAAATGAAATTCATAACTAAGCACTCTCTTTACCTATTGATTTTTACAATTATAGTTGCAATAAGCTCATGCACAATTCATCGTGGAAGTATTAGTAATTCAGTAGTTGAAAAACCTGTAAAATATGAGGACATAGCAATTGGGGTTTCACAGGCTAATAAATTTTTCGGGCTTGGAGGCATCTCACATGATGCCTTAATCTATGAAGCCAAATGCGAATTGGTTAGAAATAGACGTTTAAAACCTCAAGAACAATATAATAACTTCACAATCGATATTAAACATTCAAATTGGCTAATTTACAGTCAGGTAAAAGTATCCGTAATAGCAGATGTTGTTAAAATATTAGACCACAAAACAGAAGACGTTTATTCGGAGGAATATCTAAAGAAAATTATAGAAGGAAACTCTACTAACAAACTCTTTGAACTAGGAGATTCTATACTTTTAAAAGATGGAATTGATGGCACAATAATATCTATTATTGACGATAAAATTGTTCGAATAGCTTATAAGACTGAAAGTGGAAATATAAAAACAAAAAGAATTTCTATGGATAAAATATATTCTATGAACAAATCATACATGGGATATAATATAGGAGATTATTATTTTAGTATTCCAGGGTATTCAGGAGAAGTAATCGATAATGCAAAAATTATTGGCCTAGGATTAAAATCATTTTTAGGTAAAGACCGAAAAAATACCTTGAAGACATTTAAATATAAAAAATAACAAAACAGCCGATACTCAATTAGTATCGGCTGTTTTCTTTTATAAATCTAATTTCTTACTTCTTCAAACTCACCATTTGCTCTTCAATAGCTTTTATTTTAGCTTCAGCGTCGGCTTGTTTTTTGCGCTCGATGGCAACTACCTGCTCTGGCGCTCCGCTCATAAACTTCTCGTTATTTAATTTGCCCATTACTCCTTTAAGGAATCCTTGATGACGAGCAAGCTCTTTTGTCAATTTATCAAGCTCCGCTTCAACATCAATATTATCGCCAAGAGGAATAAAAAACTCGCTGGTTTTTACCATAAATGGAGCTGAATTATCAACCTTACCATTTACTTTCTCAATACCCGTTAATCCACCCATTTTAATTATTACAGCGTCGTTATCAATAGCATATCCATCGGTACCAGGATTAACATTCAACGTTAATTGATCTTTATATGAAATGTTGCGGTTTTTGCGAACGGTTCTAATTTCAGAAATAGCCGCTTGTGCATCTTCAAATTGAGTAAGCTTTGCAACATCGTATTTTTCAACCGATGGCCATTGCGCTAACATTACACAATCTTTTTCATCACGCTCATCAATTGTATGCCACAACTCTTCGGTTATAAATGGCATAAATGGATGGAGTAGCTTTAACAATTTCTCAAATATTTCAATAGTAGCATCATAGGTAACTTTATCGCAAGGTGCTTTGTATGGAGGCTTAACAATTTCAAGATACCATGATGAAAAATCATCCCAGAATAAACGGTAAACAGTCATTAAAGCCTCTGACAAACGGAATTTATCGAACTGATCATTTAAAGTTTCAATGGTTTCGCTTAGTTTTGCATTAAACCACTCAATGCCAACTTTGGCCGATTCAGGTTGCGTTATTTTTGCATCAACTTCCCAGTTTTTAACCAAACGAAAAGCATTCCATATTTTATTTGAAAAGTTACGCCCTTGTTCAGGTAACGATTCGTCGATTAATAAATCGCCACCAGCAGGAGCACAAAATAGCATTCCAATACGAACAGCATCGGCGCCATATTTTTCCATTAAACCAATCGGATCGGGTGAATTACCAAGCTGTTTACTCATTTTTCGACCTTGCTTATCACGAACCATCCCAGTGAAATATACATTCTTAAATGGCTTGGCACCCTTAAATTCGTATCCGGCCATTATCATTCTGGCAACCCAAAAGAAAATAATATCATGGCCTGTAACCAAGTCGCTGGTAGGATAGTAATAATCAATTTCATCTTTATCAGGATTAAAACCATCGAAAACCGAAATTGGCCATAACCATGACGATGCCCAAGTATCTAAAACATCAGCTTCCTGAGTTAAATCGTTAAGAGTTAAGTCTCTATTTCCAGAAGTATTTTGAGCTTTTTTGAGCGCTTCTTCTTTATTTGCAGCAACTACAAAATCGCCATTACCATAGTAATACACCGGTATTTGATGTCCCCAATACAACTGGCGAGAAATACACCAATCCTTGACATTTTCCATCCAATGACGGTAAACATTTTTAAATTTTGCCGGATGAAATTGAACCTCATCATTCATAACCGCATTTAATGCCGTATTGGCCATCTCTGTCATTTTCAAAAACCACTGTGTTGATAGTTTGGGTTCAATGACAGCTCCGGTTCGTTCCGAGCATCCTACTTTATTCATATAATCTTCAACCTTAAGCATATTGCCTGCTTTTTCAAGATCGGCAACAATTTCTTTCCGAACCTCAAAACGATCTTTGCCTATATATAATTCAGCTTTATCGCTTAAAGTACCGTTATCATTTAAAATATCGATGCTTTCCAAATTATGACGCATTCCTATTTCATAATCATTAATATCGTGAGCTGGAGTAATTTTTAAACAGCCTGTACCAAACTCCATGTCAACATACGAATCTTCAATAATTGGAATGGAACGATTAATTAATGGTACCAAAACTCGCTTGCCCTTTAAATGCTTAAAACGATCATCTTCTGGATTAATACAAATTGCGGTATCCCCTAAAATGGTTTCGGGACGTGTTGTGGCAATCGTAACAAACTCGTTTTCGCCTTCAATTTGATATTTTAAATAGTATAGTTTCGATTGTAATTCTTTATAAATAACTTCTTCATCAGAAACAGCTGTTAGCGCATCCGGGTCCCAGTTCACCATTCGAACTCCACGGTAAATCAAGCCTTTTTCGTGAAGCTTAACAAAAGTATCGATAACAGCAGTACTGCGCTCATCATCCATAGTAAAGCAGGTACGATCCCAATCGCATGATGCTCCTAATTTTTTTAGCTGCTCAAGTATAATACCGCCATGCTTATCAGTCCATTCCCATGCATGTGCTAAAAATTCATCGCGAGTAAGATCTGTTTTTTCAATGCCTTCAGCTTTAAGTTTAGCAACAACCTTTGCCTCAGTAGCAATGCTGGCATGATCGGTACCAGGTACCCAACAAGCATTTTTGCCTTGCATACGCGCACGACGCACCAAAATATCTTGAATGGAATTGTTTAACATATGCCCCATATGTAAAACTCCAGTAACATTTGGTGGTGGTATTACAATGGTATAAGGCTCTCGTTCATCAGGAGTTGATTTGAAAAAACCATTCTCCATCCAGTATTTATACCATTTGTTTTCTGCTAAGGCAGAATCATATGTAGTTGCTATTTCCTGATTACTCATCTTAAATCTGTTTCTTTATTGATAGTGAAAACTTTAGCTGCAAAATGCAGCATAAAATTAATAGGCTGCAAAAGTAATTATTTGCAGCGAACTATAAAACAGAAAATTCATGGGATTTTAATTTGGATAGTAAAGCGCCTGCTCGGTAATTTCGTAATACTTCCTAAGCATCTCATAGATGCTTAGGAAGTATCTAGCAGCGAGCAACTTTCTTTTTGTACCCCACTCTGCCCATATCAACAACTTTTTTAATATACTCAGTGGCCAAAGGTACTTTACAGGATGTTTTACCCATAAATACATCGACTTTGCCTATATTTTAGTTATGGTTGTGGCTCCTTTCTAAGTAGTCTCAGCAAGAAAGCTCCAATAATTTCGTTACTCTTGCATTTCAACCAGTCATCCCGAGATTTCGGGACTCCTGATTTTCAATGCTGCGAAAGCCTCATTCTTGGAGCTTTCTTA
>JAQICC010000140.1 GCA_027858735.1 Salinivirgaceae bacterium | reverse complement strand
GTTATACCTAAGTAAAGCGCCTCTTCACTTTGTTCGAATCGCTCAACTTAGGTATTACTAAAGTGCATTTATTTCAGCACATCTACTTCCTTGCAATCCCTTTGAAGTAGGGAACTACGTTGGCAGGTATTCCAAGTTGTATTTGCACTAAACTAAACGCATGAATTAATCAGGTTAGATTAAATTTCGAATATTCCGATAAAATATGCACTCCCTGCACGTTTATATTTCTCACCAATTTTCAATAATACTCCAGAATTGAGAAGGTAATTATTTCTTAAAAAGGATCAAATTAAAAAACAAAGTTCGAGCTACTTATAAAGTAATGTGGATAATTTTTTGAAATCAAAAATCTCATTAGCAACCTCTTGCAATTGCATGGCATTTACTGAATTTACTTTTTCATATACTTTCTCCAAAGGATCAACCGTATCAAATAGCAAATAGCTTCGCCCAATATTAAGCATAAGACTCGATTTATTTTCAGCACCAATAGCCATTTGAACAATTAGTTGCTTTTTTGCCCGTTCCATTTGCAAAATACCTAATGGTTTTTCTTTGAGTTTTTTTATCTCCCTTTCAATTATTTTCATGCTGCGTTCCACCTTCTCCACCTCCGTTCCGAAGTAAATACCAAAAATTCCGGTATCGGTATAAGGATTGTAAAACGATTCAATATTATAGGTATAACCATGCTTTTCACGTAATGCCATATTCAACCTTGAATTCATACCCGGGCCACCCAAAATATTATTCAGCAGTTCAAGAGGCAGACGCTTTTTATCGGTAATGGCATAGGCACGATTCCCTAAAATACAATGTGCTTGATAGGTGTCTTTTGATTGTTCAATTATCTGAGCGTCATATCCATTTAATGGCTTTCGTTCAGTAATTCTCGTATTGGTCTCATATTCTTCGAAGTATTTTTTGGCCCATTTTAACAATTTCGAGAATTTCACATCGCCAACCGAGCAAATAACCATTTGATTGGTATTATAATTCTTTTGAAGAAAATGCTGAAGATGCTTCCGCTTATATTTTTTTAGCGACTTAGGTTCACCCAAAATACTTCTTCCTATAGGATGCCCTTTAAATATGAGTTCTTCGAAATCGTCGAAAATTAATTCTGCCGGACTGTCTTTGTAGGAATTTATTTCATCAAGTATAACCTCCTTCTCTTTCTCAAGCTCCTTTTCAGGAAACGATGAGTTAAAAATAATATCGGCAAAAAGTTCTAAGGTGCGGCTATAATATTCCTTTAGAAATCCCGCATAAATTGCCGTTTCTTCCTTGGTAGTATATGCATCAATTTCGCCCCCAACATCCTCAAGCCTACTAATTACGTGATACGCTTTTCGTTTTTGTGTTCCTTTAAAAATTACATGCTCAATAAAATGAGCAATTCCGTGTTCCGAGTCTTCCTCATCGCGCGATCCGGCATTTATAATAACACCTAAATGAGCAACTTCACCCTCAGCCTGCTTATGTATAATTCTTATTCCGTTGTTTAAAACAAAATATTCGTATCCCTGCATATCCATCGTCAAATAAAAGGCAGTAAAAGTAACATAATTATTGGTATTTGTTTGATTATGAAGACAAACAGCATCAATTTAATGGAATATTTTCTATTTCCTCGTTAGCCCAATCAGTATAAGGATGCTTCGAAATATTTGAATTGTAATATCTAGAATCATTAGTGACCTCTTTACCTAACCATTGTGGCAAAACAATTTTTTCATTCATATCAGAAAGTTCAATTTCTGCTAGAGTTAAACCTGTATTTTCTCCAAAAAACTCATCAACTTCAACAATATGTTTGCCATGCTCCACAATATATCTAACCTTCTCAATTATTGGTTTATGACATAATTCCAGCAAACCTAAAGCTTCATTATAGGGTATTTCCTTTTCCCATTCCATTCTTGCCATACCTGAATTATCGCTTAACCCTTTAATCGTAATAAAACCCATTTTATTTTTTAGCCGTATGCGAACAACCCGTTCTTTGTCAGTGGAAATATAGCCCTGCTTAATTTCAAATTTTTTAACCACCAAATGTTTATAAGCTCCCGTAACTAAAAACTTTCTTTCAATTTCAATATTCATATTAATTTATATTACTATTTAAAGCTCACTTGCACTGTAAAACATGCTTACAAATATAAATTATAACATTTTAAAAAAGAGATAGTTTATGCATTAAAAAATAAATACAATTGCTATTGGGCATTTGTGAATAATGCAAATTTCATGTAGGTTTGGTAATCAAATATAGTGATGATTAATGCTATCAATCTCAAACAAATGGTTTATTAGAATTGGTGTTGCAATGCTTGGCCTTGCAGTTGGTTATTTTATTCAACCCAAACAGCTGGAAAAATATAGAGCAAAAGTTTTTAATGGTACTTTCGAAACTTTAGCCGATGGACAAAAAATTGCATATATTGATGTTGATAACGACCAAAATTCTGAAGAATTTATATACTATCATTTATCCGACAATAGACAACCTGTAATAAACCAGTATTCAAGCTCAGGGGAGTATCAAAACGTTTGGTATTTGGAAGGGGAAGTAGCTGAAAATTTCGATTTTATATCGGGAGATTATAATAAAGATAGTATTAATGAAATATATACATTCTCATTTTATCGAAATTGCTTATGTCTATATGGACTTATTCCAGGATCAAGTAATCAGTTTCTGCCCGAGAAACTAATCATTCACGAATTTGGTATCAACACAAACTTTAGTTATATATTTATTCATTCAGGTGGAGTAGCTGACTTGAATAATGACGGATTTGGCGAGGTTATTTTCTCTGTTAATAGTAGATTTTCAGAGACGCCTCGTTGTGTATTTGCCTACGATATTGCTAACGATACACTTCTTAAATCACCTGAACTTGGACTGCAGTTGGTTGGAAGCCCGATAATTTATGATTTTGACAAGGATCAGTTCCCTGAGATATTTTTGGCAACCTTAAATAGCACAAATCAGGCGTGGGCATCACCTCGAGAACAAGCACAATATTCTACTTCTGTTGTGTTGCAGAACGATTTAAGTTATTATATGGTTCCTGCTCTATTTGAAAATAGAATGTCGGTAACTGCTACATTTCCAGTAGAATCGGAACCAGAAAATTTTATTGGCGTTTTAAGTTGGCCCTTAAAAAAAGAAGGGCATTCTCAATTAACAATCATGAATAGAAATAGTGACATCATTCAACAACAAAAAATGTCTCCTGGAGGGTTCATATTTGACCCCAAAAGGGCACTTTGGGATCAAATATTACTATTTAAAAAAAATGGCGAAATTTCTCAATTCAGTCCAGACTTAACGCTTAAGAATAAGGTGCGCATGCATGCTCCCATAAATCAGGTGGCATTTTTAGACATTGATAATGATGGACATGAAGAGCCTATTATTGTTGAAAATAATCGATTAACCATTTACAGCAATAATTTCTCGAATCCTGTTAAAATAGAAATCCCAGGTTTAAACGTGCAAAAAGTTAGCTTCTCGGTAAAACAAAACCAAGATTCTGGTCATATGCTTTCATTACAAAACCATAACCAACAATACTTAATTAGCTATTCAAAAAACAAGTACTACTGGTTACAGTATTTAGTTTACATAGCCTCTGTTTTAAGCTTTTACTTCGTGTATTTTATTATTAGAAAAATTCATTATAATCAAGTTGACCAAATTAAAGACGACAATGAAAAGTTTTATCAAATGCAAATGGAGTTAATTCGCAATCAACTTGATCCGCACTTTTTGTTTAATGCTTTAAACTCAATAAGTTTCTCTATTAACAAAGACGAACGCAAAGTAGCCTACTCAAACCTTGGTCTTTTTGCAAAATTCTTACGCGAATCGATCATTACACTTGATGATTTTTCACGTTCTCTTGAAGAAGAAATTGACTATGTGAAAAATTATTTAAACCTCGAAAAGTTTCGGTTTAAAGAAAAATTCGACTACGATTTTATTGTTGGACCCGGAGTAATAAAAGGTCAAAAAGTTCCTAAGCTCATATTATTTAGTTTTATTGAAAGTGCTTTAAAAAAAAGTGTTTTGCCTAAAAATACAGGTGGGCGAATTGAAATTACAATTGATCATGTTAATGGGAAAGGAATATTCATAATGATATCGGACACTGGATTATATCGCAACTTAGAAGGATCGATGGATTCGCACACCAAAAATATGCAAATGATGGCCCGAATAGTTTCTTATTTCAACCAACATAATATATACAAAATTGCAATAAAATACAGAGACCTTGGTACTAGTGAAAATCCTAAAGGAGGCTCCGTAGAAATAACAATTCCGTCCGATTACAAATACATTGTATAACATCAATATTTGTGCACACGATAAACAAACCATACAATTTTTATTCTAGTATTACTTAACACATACTAATTTTTATTTGTTTCCGTTTATTCATTAATTAAACTAATCTTTATAAAGTTGAAAACAACAAGCATAATTCTAAGTATATTTCTTCCTTTGGTAGGATTCACGCAAATTGGAGGCAACAATGTTTACGATTTTTTATCCATTCCTGTATCGCCAAGATCAGCAGCCTTAGGAGGATCAGCAATGGCAATAAACGATGGTGACATAAGTCTTGCAAATGAAAATCCCGCCCTATTTTCATCTGCTACCGACGGAAAACTTGCCGTTGAATACATTAATTATATATCAGATATAAATTTCGGATATACATCGTATTCAAAACATTATGATAAAATAGGTACAATTGGGTTAGGAATTCAATATTTTAATGGAGGCACCTTTATTGAAGCAGATGAATACGGTTATAAATATGGGAATTTTAGCACTTCAGAATTTGCTTTGAATCTTTCGTATGCCAAGGCTTTGGATAGCTCTTTCACAATTGGAGCTACTTTTAAACCCATATATTCACAATTAGCCCAATATAACTCGTTTGGATTAGCTATGGATGTTGGAGGAGCTTATACCTCAGAAAACCGCTTATTCACAGCATCGCTTCTATTCAAAAATATGGGTGCTCAAATAACTTCTTATATTGATGAAACTGCGCCCTTGCCTTTTGATATTCAAGCCGGAATTGCAACAAAACTAGAGCATGCTCCTTTCCGATTTTCAATAGTAGCACATAACTTACAGAAGCCAAAACTTTCATATACTCAAACCAACTGGGTTGAACCCGGAAATATGGAAATAGATAATGAAGTAGAAAAAGATGCAACCATTCTTCAGGATGTAATGAATCATATGATTTTTGGTGTTGAATTTACTCCAACCAAAACGTTTTTTATTCGTGGTGGCTATAATTTCATGCGACGTAAAGAATTAGCCTTAGAGGAAAAACCGGGCATGACAGGTTTTTCATGGGGATTTGGATTTAAAATCAAAAGATTGCATTTCAGTTATGCAAATGTTAAATACCATCCTTCTTCTGTATCCAATCATATGGCTATTACAACTAATATAAATGATTTTTTCAATTAGAATTACATAGCTAAACATCTGGATAAATAGCAGTTACAACCTGCTACAAATGTGTAAAAACAAAATCAATACTAAATTATTCACTTATTCTCTTTTTCTGATACTCCACATGGTATTATTTTTAACTTTGTGGCCAGAAAAAGGAACAAATGACAACTTCAGAAAAAAAAATAACCATTGCTATTGATGGGCATTCATCGTGTGGAAAAAGCACCGTAGCAAAGAGCCTGGCAAAATTATTAAGCTATACTTATATTGATAGTGGAGCAATGTATCGTGCTGTAACCCTCTTTTGTATGAAGAAAGAATTAATGGACGAAGACAAAGTTTTTGAACAAGAGTTCGAATCATTGCTTAATAGCGTAAAAATTCATTTTTCGTTTGATACCGAAAAGCAACAATACTTAACTTGGCTAAATAACGAATTGGTTGAAGATGAGATTCGTGATATTGAAGTTTCCGAGCGTGTTAGCATCGTTAGTCAAATTGGATTTGTGCGTGAAAAACTGGTTCAAATGCAACAAGAAATGGGTTTCAATGGAGGCATTGTAATGGATGGCAGAGACATTGGAACAGTTGTTTTTCCGGATGCTGAATTAAAAATATTTATGACTGCATCATCTGAAGTGCGTGCCCAACGCCGATTTAAAGAATTAAATACCAAGGGAAGTTCAGTAACCTTGGAGGATATTATTAAGAACATTGAAAAAAGAGATTACATTGACCAAACACGAGAAATTTCGCCATTAAAACAAGCACATGATGCTGTTTTAATAGACAACAGTTTTCTTTCTCGCGAAGAGCAATTAAATAAAATATTGGATCTTGTCAACTCAAAATTTAAATAGCAGAAACCTCATTCACCACCCCGAATTTAGCATTGAAATAAACAATCAATCAGGATTTTGTTTTGGTGTTGTTAATGCTATTAAAAAAGCAGAAGAAAACCTAAGTACTGATGAAAAACTCTACTGCATTGGTTCTATAGTTCATAATTCACAAGAGGTTTCAAGGTTGTCTGAAAAAGGCCTCGAAATAATAAATATTGCACAAGTTAAAAACTTAGCAAACAAAAATATTCTTTTTAGAGCACATGGCGAACCTCCTGAAAGCTACGATATATTAAAACAATCGGACAATAAATTAATTGATGCTACCTGCCCTGTTGTTTTAAAAATTCAGCAACGAATAAAAGCAGCCTATATAAATTCGAAGAAAAATGATGGTCAAATTGCACTATTGGGAAAGAAAAACCATGCTGAAGTCATTGGCCTTATAGGACAAACCGATAATAATGCCATACTTATTGAAACCGAAAACGATTTAAAAAAACTTGATTTTTCAAAACCTATTGAGCTATTCTCACAAACCACAAAATCGCTTGCCGAATTTCAAAATATAAAGAAACGAATTGAAATACAGGCTAAAAATTCATTTAAAGCAAATGACACCATTTGCCGACAGGTTTCAAATAGACAAACGCATCTAAAAGAGTTTTCAAAAAAATTTGATGCTGTTTTTTTTGTTGGAGATTTAAAAAGTTCGAACTCAAAAGTTTTATACCAAGAATGTAAAAGGGCAAACGAAAATAGTTTCTTTATTGTTTCCCCATCCGATATTAATGCCGCTACATTAAAAAATGCAACATCAATAGGAATTTGCGGAGCTACTTCAACTCCTCAATGGTTAATGGAAGATGTTGCAAAAGCTATTGAACAACTAAAGCTATCTTAACATTCCGGAAATTTTCACAAACGAAAAAAATGGGATCCCGAAGAATCCCATTTATATAATGTCAATTGTTTTTTGCTTACAATTTAGCAGCTTTTGTTGACTTAATAACGACAGCAGCTACTTTATATGGATCTGCATTTGAGGCAGGACGACGATCTTCTAAACGACCTTTCCATCCGTTTTCAACAGTTCCAATTGGAATACGGATTGAAGAACCACGGTCAGAAACTCCGTAAGAAAAATCTGTAATTTTTGCAGTTTCATGCTTCCCTGTTAAACGTTGTTCATTGTCTACACCGTACACATCAATGTGCTCTTTGACAACTTCAGGAGATCTACCAAAAGACTCACAAATAGCAGTAAATACTTTTTGGTCACCACTAGTTCTCATTAAACCATTTGAGAAGTTTGCATGCATACCGGAACCGTTCCAGTCACCTTGTACCGGTTTTGGGTGTAGGTTGATGCGAACACCATGCTTTTCACCAATTTTCTCCATTAGGTAACGAGCCATCCAAGTTTGGTCACCGGCTTCTTTTGCTCCTTTAGCAAAAATTTGATACTCCCACTGTCCTTTCATAACCTCAGCATTGATACCTTCAAAGTTAAGACCTGCAGCAATACACGCATCTGCATGTTCTTCAACAATATCACGGCCTACTGCAAATTCAGCACCTACTGAACAATAGAAAGGTCCTTGTGGAGGAGGATAATATCCTGCAGCCGGGAAGCCAAGAGGTGTATGTTTCTTAATATCCCAAAGAACATACTCTTGTTCAAAACCGAACCAAAAATCATCGTCATCATCATCAATGGTAGCTCTAGCATTTGTAGAGTGAGGAGTTCCATCAGCATTTAGAACTTCGGTCATTACTAAATAACCATTTTTTCTTGTTGGATCAAGACAAACACGTACTGGTTTAAGAAGTAGGTCTGAAGACCCACCATCAGCCTGTTTTGTAGAAGAACCATCGAATGACCACATTGGACAATCTTCTAATTTACCACTAAAATTGTCTACAACTAAGGTTTTACTACGTTGGGTTTGCGTTGGCTTATTCCCATCAAGCCAGATGTACTCTAATTTAGATTTCATAGCAAAATTATTAATAATGTTACATTTGTTTACTATTTCGGGCTCAAAGATAACTATTTAAAACTTATTACAAAAAAATCGAAAGTATATTTATACGCTAATTTTATATCTTTTCTATATGACCCATGTTTTTTTAGGGGGTGTATAGCTGAAATAAATATTTTTATCAATTCTTCGTGCGTTTTTTAACAACCAACTTGATTTTTTAACTATAATATTGAAACTTGCCGTACTTTGTATCCAATAAGATCGGATAAAACCACAAAAAAAGGCCTTTGAATAATTCAAAGACCCTCGTTTATATTATTTATCACTACTGTCCGATTAAAAAATGGGATGGTCAGAAGCCTTAGTTTTGAATGTATTTTCATGAGCTCCTCAAATTAGAGTGCTCTAATATTAAAACATTCAAATAGTAAACTGATTATCAATATCATAAAATAATCATACAAATAAGTTTAATCAGTGAACCAATTTTAGTCGTTTAATAATGAATATATATTAATATACGCTATCGAGCAAAAAGCAACTCTCTATATTTAGGTAATGGCCAAATTTCATTGTCCACAATCATTTCTAAATGATCAATATGGTATCTTATTTCCGACAAGTAGGGTTTTACATCTTCAGCATACAAGCGCGCCTTTTCATATATATCATCAATGGCATTGGCCTTTTTACGCTCCTCAACCATATTTTTAACTTTAATCTTTATAAGCGCAATTCGCCCCGATATTTCTTTAATAGTTTGCAACTGAATACTCGCTATCTGGTCAAAATCTTTTGCATCAAGTACTTGCTTTAAGCCTTTAACATTTTCAATTAACTGATTCTGATACTTATAAACAGTAGGAATAATATGGTTGGTAGCTAAATCACCTAATACTCTTGATTCAATTTGCAATTTTTTAGTATAGTGAACCACTTTTATATCATGCCTTGCTTCTAATTCGCGCTCTGTAAATATATTATGTGTTTTGCAAAGCTTTTTTGTTGAAACTGAAACCAAAGACTCCAGGGCTTTGATGGTTTCTTTAACATTTGTAAGTTTTCTTTTCTTAGCTTCTTTTATCCACTCTTCGGAATATCCGTTTCCTTCAAATCTGATAGGTTTCGAGGCAATAATGAATTTCTTCAAAACCTGAAAAATCGCTTCGTCCTTTTTTACACCAGCCTCAATCTTTTTATCAACTTCAACTTTAAATTTTTTAAGTTGGTCGGCAACTGCCAAAGTCAGAAATGTCATTGGCGCAGCACAGTTTGCATTTGAACCAACGGCCCTAAATTCAAATCGATCACCAGTAAATGCAAAAGGTGAAGTTCGATTTCTATCTGTATTGTCTAATAAAATCTCAGGTATTCTGCCAATATCAAGTTTAATCTCCGTTTTTTCGTCAGGTGTCATTTTTTTATCAGTAACCCTTTGCTCAAGCTCATCAAGCACCTTGGTTAAATAATCGCCAATAAAAACTGACATTATTGATGGTGGAGCTTCCGATGCCCCCAAACGATGCTCATTACTCCCTGAAACAATGCTGGCTCGCAATAAATCGGCATGCTCATGAACAGCCTTAATGGTATTCACCATAAAGGTTAAAAACTGCATGTTCGACTTTGGGTTTTTTCCCGGACTTAAAAGATTAACTCCAGTATCGGTTGCCATTGACCAATTGTTATGTTTGCCCGATCCGTTAACCCCCTTAAAAGGTTTTTCGTGAAACAATACATCAAAATTATGACGACGAGCCACTTTTTTCATTAAATCCATTAACAACATGTTGTGGTCAACTGCTAAATTTGCCTCCTCATACACAGGTGCACATTCAAATTGGTTCGGTGCCACTTCGTTATGACGCGTTTTAATTGGAATACCTAACTTATATCCCTCTATTTCAAAATCGCGCATAAAAGCACTTGCCCTACCGGGTATTGTTCCAAAATAATGATCCTCTAATTGCTGATCCTTTGCCGATGCGTGTCCCATTAGCGTTCTACCCGTAAGCATCAAGTCGGGTCTCGCCATATAAAGAGCCGAGTCAACCAAGAAATATTCTTGTTCCCAACCCAGTGTAGCATTCACTTTGGATACATTTTTATCGTAATACTGACAAATATCTACCGCTGCATCGTTTAAAACAGCAAGTGATTTTAGTAAGGGAGTTTTATAATCAAGAGCCTCGCCAGTATAAGAAACAAATATGGTTGGAATACAAAGCGTGCGGTCAAATATAAATGCTGGCGACGAAGGATCCCATGCAGTATAACCTCTAGCCTCAAAAGTATTTCTTAGTCCGCCGCTTGGAAAACTTGAGGCATCGGGCTCTTGCTGGACCAATTTAGCCCCTTCAAAACTTTCAATAACACCGCCAGTTCCAGTAGGCTCAAAAAAAGCATCATGCTTTTCAGCGGTTGATCCTGTTAAAGGATGGAACCAGTGTGTATAATGAGTAACTCCTTTCGATATTGCCCAAGCTTTCATTCCTGACGAAACCTGATCGGCAAATTTGCGAGGAATTCTGGCACCATTATCAATGGCATCCTTAACAGTATCGTATGCTTCTGCTGAAAGATATTCTCTCATATTTTGCTGGTCAAATACATTCTCAGCAAAATATTCTGAAGTTTTTTTTGCAGGTTGCGCTACATTTACCGGTTGTCTTGACATTAAAGCATTGAGAGCATTAAATCTTATTTGTGCCATGTTGAATAATTTAGATTTCATTACAAATTTAATAATTCAGGAGTATACCCCAAATAATACACCCTTATAAATAGAAATTATGTTTTTAGATACAAAACACCTCCTCTTTATTAAATACTCCAGACTGAATATCAATGTTTTATAAATGCAGTCGCAAAAATTGTAAAATGAGAAAAGCAGGCATAAGCCTGCTTTTCTAATATATGATGCTGTTAGTTCCCAATTTATTTTCCCAGCTCAACAAAATACTTGTAGAAAAGTGGAATGGTTTCAATCCCTTTAAAAAAATTAAATAGAGGAAAGTTTTCGTTTGGTGAATGTATAGCATCTGATTCCAATCCAAAACCCATTAGAACTGATTTAATTCCTAAAATTTGTTCAAAATCGGAAATAATAGGAATACTTCCTCCACTACGAACGGGTACCGGCTTTTTTCCAAAGGTTTCGGTATACGCTTTATCGGCGGCTAAATATGCTGGAGTATCGGTAGGGCATACATACGCTTGCCCACCATGCAATGGTTTAACCTTAACTTTAACACTTTTGGGCGCCATACTTTCAAAATGCTCTTTAAACTGTTTTGATATTTTTTGGTTATCCTGATTGGGCACCAAGCGAGTTGATATTTTAGCAAAAGCTTTTGAAGGAAGTACTGTTTTTGCACCTTCTCCTGTATATCCTCCCCAAATTCCACAAATATCAAAACTAGGACGAATTCCGGTATGTTCTGAGGGTGAGTACCCTTTTTCTCCAGCTAACTCTTCAACATCAATGGCTTTTTTATAAGCTTCTTCATCAAATGGTGCTTTTGCCATTTCAGCTCTTTCAGTTTTGTCAACATCAATAACATCGTTATAAAAACCCGGAATGCTAATTTTACCATTTTCATCGACCATTTGAGCAACCATTTTGGCCAAAACATTAACCGGATTGGCAACTGCCCCACCAAATAAACCTGAGTGTAAATCGCGATTTGGCCCGGTAACTTCAACTTCCCAATACGATAATCCACGTAAGCCGGTAGTAATTGATGGAATATCCTGTGCTATTAATCCCGTATCGGAAACTAATATTACATCAGCTGTTAGCATTTCCTTATAATCTTTACAGAATTGAGGCAAATTTGGTGACCCTACCTCTTCTTCACCTTCTATCATAAATTTAACATTACAAGGCAATTGGTTAGTTACCACCATATACTCGAATGCTTTAATATGCATAAATGATTGGCCTTTGTCATCATCGGCTCCACGTGCAAAAATTTTACCGTCCCTAATAACAGGTTCAAATGGGCTAGAATCCCACAATTCAATAGGATCGACAGGCATTACATCCATGTGGGCGTAAACCATAACTGTTGGTAACTGTGCATCAATTATTTTTTCGCCGTATACTACAGGGTTTCCCGGAGTTTCATATACTTCAGCTTTATCTGCCCCGGCTTTTAAAAGTGCCGCTTTTACATATTCTGCAGCTTTATACATATCCGGCTCATGATCGACTATTGAACTAATTGATGGAATTCTGATATAATCAAACAATTCATCTAAAAATCGTTGTTTGTTTTCTTCAATGTATTCTTTTAATTTTTCCATATCGATTTTATATTATGAATTTGCATCATGAAAATTAAACCAGCATATCTATTAACCTGTATAAATAGTGTTTAAAATAAACACTTTTGATTAAGCCCTACTTCAATTAATACAAATAACCAAAATATAATCAAGAAACGAAATGGCAGGTAGGTAATTATAGAACAGGTTTAATTAAAAAAGTAGCATGAAAACTTTAGCGTTCAATTTTTCATAGGAAATATCAAAGCTAATTATTTTGCCAATTCTTCAACGGCTATCAAAAGTTGTTCATACCATTCTTTCCCATACTTTCTGACAAGTGGAGTTTTTACAAATTTATATAAGGGCACACCTAATTTTTCGCCCTGTATTCGAGCCGGAATGCATAGCTTATTTGATTCGTAGTTAACAGCATCGAAATCTTTATAAGTAGTAATTCTTATGGGATACAAATGACAAGAAAGAGGTTTCTGAAAATCAATTTCTTTCTCTAAAAAAGCCTTCTCAATGGCACAAAATACAATACCTTCGTTACTTTTATAAGTATATGCACATTCTTTATTTTTTACAAGCGGGGTTACTTTATCTCCGTCCGAATCAATAATCCACTTACCTTGCTTTTTAATGGCCTTTTTACCTTCAGGAGTCATGTATTTTTCAAACATAGAATAGTGCTTTTCTATCGTTGAAGTTTCGTCCTCCTCAAGCGGAGCTCCAGAATCACCATCAACACAACATTCACCCTTGCAAGCACCTAACTCGCAAACAAATTTTTTTTCTAAAACATCAAAGCTTAACAACGCCCTGTCAATCTGTAACATATTTACTTATTTTAAGGATGCGAAAATAACAGAAAGTTAATTATCCCACAATATTAATGAGCAATTATCAATAATTAATTGATTTAGCTACTTTTGCACTATGGCAATAAAATACTTAAAGCATAACGAAATTGATAAACACAAATGGGATGGATGTCTTGATGCCGCAAAAAACAGACTGATTTATGGCTACAGCTGGTATCTTGATATTGTTTGCGAAAATTGGGACGCATTAATTTTAGATAACTACAGAGCAGTAATGCCATTGCCATGGAAAAGCAAATTTGGGATTAAATTTATTTACCATCCGTTTTTTTCACAACAGTTGGGCGTTTTTTATAAAGAGGGGATCTCTTTCAACCTTGCTGATTTTATAGGGGCTATTCCTAAAATATTTTTAAAATACGAATTTGCATTAAATTATAACAATGCATGTGAAATATTACCTTTAAATAAGAGAGTAAATTATTTGCTTAATTTAAATAAAAAGTATGATGAATTGCTTGCCAGGTACGATACGAAGTGCCGCAGGAATGTTAAACTAAGTAAAAATGAGGATGATGTAAGCTTGGTAAATAATTTACCTATTAACATACTATTAAACCTAAAAAAAGAAAATGCTAAAAATGATCTAACAGAGCACCACTATAGAACTATGCATAGTCTATTAAGCCACCTAATTGACAAAAAAATGGCCTTTATAATAGGCGTTTCCGATAAAAATAATATTTTGCTTGGGGCTGCAGCCTTTATTCATAAACCTAACAGAATAATTTATCTTTTCTCGGCATCAAGCACTCTAGGTAAAAAGAAAAGAGTAATGTACCGCATACTTGACCATGTTATTTTTGAAAACGCTGAAAAAAATATATTTCTTGATTTTGAAGGTTCAATGATTGAGAGTATTGCAAGGTTTTTTAGAAGTTTTGGTGGAAAAACTGAAACCTATTACAGAATAAATAAAAGCAGAATTCCATTTTTTAAATAAACCCTATACACAACACCTAAATAATAAAACATGAAAAAAACCATTATACTTTTACTAGTAGGCCTAGCTCTTGTGGTGTTGGTTCAAGATTTTTTACAAAACAAAAAAAAGGCACAACCTGTTGCTCCCCGTCCCTATGTGGTAATGCTTTCACTCGACGGTTTTCGCTGGGATTATCAAGATAAAGCCCCAACGCCAACCCTCGACTCTATTACAAAATACGGGGTAAAAGCTACTGGATTACAACCATCATTTCCGTCAAAAACATTTCCAAATCATTACAGCATTGTTACAGGCTTGTATCCGGGAAATCACGAATTAATTTCAAATTCATTCTACGCCCCCGATATTAAACAATACTATTCTATTCGCGACCGTAGCAAAGTGGAAAATGGAAAATTTTACAAAGGCGAACCCATTTGGGTAACAGCTGAGGCTCAGCGTGTAAAAACCGGATCGTACTTTTGGGTAGGATCGGAAGCAAAAATTAAAGGCTACCAACCCACATATTGGAAACTTTACGATCACAAATTCCCCTATTACCAACGCGTTGACTCCATAATAAATTGGTTAAACAAACCCTACAGCGAACGACCCAAACTAATTACCTGGTATTTAGATAAAGCGGATGGTGTTGGCCACAAGCACGGCCCCGACAGCAAAGAGTTAGCAAACACTATTCCAATGCTTGATAGTGTAATTGGCTACTTTTTACAACAAACAAACATGCTTGATATTAAAGATTCTATAAATTTTATTATAGTATCTGATCACGGCATGCAAACCATTGATACCCAAAAGGTAGTTTATTTAGATTCATATATAAAACCTCAATGGGTTGATACTCTTATTGGTAGCAATCCATTCTATTTGGTTCAACCAAACGAAGACTTCAAAGATTCCATTTTAACCAGTTTGTTGGGAGTAGAAGGAATAAATGCATGGGCTAAAGAAGATATCCCTGAGAAATTTCATTTTAAACAGAGCAAACGAGTACCGGAAATTTTAGTAGTTGCAAAAAACGGTTGGAGTTTAACAGCTAATTCTAAACATAAAGTGTATGCAGGTGGTACTCATGGCTACGATAATACCATACCCGATATGAACGGTATTTTTTATGCCATTGGCCCTAATTTTAAAAATGGGTACAATGCCGGCCAATTATACAACACCGATATTTACAATCTAATTGCTCATATTCTGGAAATAAAGGCTGCTCCGAATGATGGGAAGAAGGAGCAGATTTTTCATGTATTAAAGCAATAAAAGTGTAATTTTTTAGAATCTATAATATTAATTGTTTATTAGAACATTAAAGGTTTCAATACCAAATCCTCTCTCATAAATACCAGATTCTAGGTATAGGTTTTTTATCAAATCAATACTATTTACATTTGCACAATAGATTACAGCAGTATTTGTAACCTTATATCAAATGTTTAAATCATGAAAAATCTTATTTATTTGCTTGCATTAATTATTTCTGTTTCGGTTTATGGACAGGAACGCGATACCATTTCGCAACTTTTTGGTAGTCGCAATTATCAAGGTGTTGTTACTGTTGGTTTAGAGAAATTAAAAAATAATCCTGAAGATAAAAATTTAAATTCGCTTATAGGTCGAGCTTATACTGCATTAGATGAATTTGAAACAGCTCTCCCTTATTTGGAAAAAGGAACTAGTTCGAAAACTAACTGGGTAAAGGCCTGGAGTCACGCATATTTAGGAGAGAGTTATTTTATGACAGGTGATTTTTCAAATGCAAAAAGCCATTTATTTGAAACCGTTTTTATTGGCGCAACAACAAATTCTGTAAATCAGGCTAAAGATTTTTTGAATAGTTTTCAAATGAACCAGTTGAGTTTCAAGTGGACCGTTAAAGAAGCAAAACAAATAAGGTTTCATTTTCAGGATATAAGTGAACTAGAAAATCCTAAAGAATATATGAAAGAAAGGGAAATGAAATATAAATTACTTACAAGAAAATTGGATACCTTGCCCTTTAAAATAATTGACTATTTTGTTTGGAATGACCTAAAAACAGGATTTGATGCTACTGGCAAATTTCCACATAATGCCAAACCCAACTTGTGTATTATAAATGATTATGTTGATAATAATCCTGGCCATGCACTTTCTCATTTATTTCTTGAAATAAATTACCACCCAACAATTAAAAAGGCCCTTATTGACGAAGGAATAGCAAATTACTTCGCTGAAAATGAGAGATTACCATTGGAAAAGGTAAAGCAAAAATTGCTACTTGATTCCATTAGTCTTTTTGACATATGGCAAAATCCTTTCAATTATCATGACGAAACGGTTAGTATACTTGGAGCTTCTTTTATTCAATATCTTATTAAATCGGGAGGAAATTCTCAATTGATAAACTTGTATAAAAACCAAACTATTGAAAATGCTGGCATTATTTATCCTCAATTAGATGAGATTATAAAAAACTATGAAAAAGAATACTCCCAAATAAAAGTTAAAGAAAAGGATTATTCCCTGTTATACATTGGTGCTATTATTATTTTCGTTTCATTGATTTTATGGTTGTTTTTTTTCATAAAAAACAATCAACTAAAAAAGAGAGAACTGCGTAAGAGAGAATTGATGCAAATGGAATTACGAGCCATCAGAGCACAGCTGAATCCTCATTTTTTGTTTAACACCTTAAACTCTATTCAACACCTTATTTCTGAGAATAAGTCAGATGAAGCAAATGAGTATATATCTATGTTTGCCGGTTTAATGCGAAAGGTCTTAGTAAATTCTGAGAAAGTATTAATTCCTCTTGAAGAAGAAATAAAATTAATAACAACTTATCTTGAATTAGAAAAGCTCAGGTTTAAATTTCAATATTCTATTGACGTTGGTAAAAACCTTGATATCTATAATATAGAAATTCCCGGTTTGCTTTTTCAGCCTTTTGTTGAAAATGCAGTTATTCACGGAATAAGCGGGATGAAATCAAATGGAATTATTGACTTTAGAGTTTTTCAGCAGGATGAATTCCTAATATGTGAAATTGAAGATAATGGAAAGGGCTTTGAGAAGGATAATTCAGGAAAAAATGGAAAGGGAATATCATTAACTGAACGGAGAATACAAATTATTAAGGAGCAGTATAATTCTGAACTTAGTTTGGACATTATTGATAAGCATTCTGATTCATTATCAGGAACGATTGTTAAAATTAAGTATTCATTGGAAAAATAGATTGTTGTCTGCTTTTAATTATGCTAAATTCTAGTTCATATATACCAGATTCTAGTTTAAGGTTTTTCAAGCAAAAAATGCTTTTTATATTTAGCATGCCAATTGAAACTGGCTTCTGTCTAAATATTAATCTAAAATGAAAAAAATGAAAAAGTATATCGCAACAATTTTGAGTCTTTTATTTCTATGGACACATTCATTCTCCCAAGAAAACAACATGAGTCCTAAAATTGTAAAAACAATTCCCGAATATGGAGATTGTCAAGTGAATTCAGAATTAAAGGAAATTGTAGTAATATTTAATGAGGATATGCAAGGTGGAATGTCAGTTGTTGATTCACGTGATATGCCACAAATAACTGACAAACCATTCTGGAAGGATAAAAGAACATTTGTAATACCGGTAAATTTAACTGCCGATAAATTGTATTATTTGATTTTTAATAATCAAAAATTCACCAACTTCAGAAACATTGACGGAATTCCATTACAACCCGATGAACTTTTTTTTAAAACGGAAACCGTAAATTATGAGAGATTAAATACAAAAGCTTACGAAGAATTATTTACCTATTTCCCCAATTATTATTCGTATTCAGACCTTAAAGGGATTAATTGGAAACAAGAGTTTGAAAAACGAAAAAATGAGTTTATAAATAGTAATTCAGACATAGAGTTTGCCATAAATTTACTTTCGGTATTAAAGCAAGCCAACGACCCTCATATGTACATTGAGGTAAAGGGAGAAAGGTATTATTCAGGTAGAACAAGAATTACTACTCCGAATTACATTCGCGCGAATTCTATATTTAGACTGCTTGAAGATCAGGTGACAGCCGCACATTTTTCATTTAGCGGTGGGAGAATAGGTGATGTTGGATATGTTTATATTAAAAATTGGAATTTTGATATTGAGAATCTTGAAGTTCGTTTATGGGGTCATAACGATAGTACCATAACAATACGCGATTTCCTTAATGGGTTTAATTCATTGGAGAACTTAATAATTGATGTTCGAGAAAACACGGGAGGGAATGAGGCCTATGCGAAACAATTTGCATCATTTTTTACCAATAAAAAGCTTGCTTATGAAAAAATTGTAGTTAGGGATAGCGTTACGAACAAATTTGAAATTGAGCGGGAAAAATATCTTTATCCAAACAATAAACCTTTAAACTTCAAAGGAAATATTTATGTACTCTCTGGTCCTGCGGTAATGAGTAGCAATGAATCATTTTTATTAATGATGAAGCAAATTGAAAACGTTAAGATTGCGGGAATGAAATCGTATGGAAGTACTGCAAATCCAAAACCTGTTGAATTATCAAACTATATAAAGATATTTATTCCGTCGTGGCAGGCATTTACGCTTGATGGGAAACTAATTGAAGGAAATGGAATTGAACCTGATATTGAGATAATTTCAGAGCATAATAATGCTCTCACAAAAGATTTTATGAAAAATAAACAAGAGGATTTGCTACTAAACAAAATTATTGAAATAACAAAAAAGGATAACCCTTCTCAAAGCAATAAACAAGATGTAGCACCTCCCAAGATTATAAGTACTTCGCCGGTATTTGGAGCTATTGTTGATTCAAATTTGAAGGAGATTGTAATTAAGTTTGATCAGAATATGGAAAGCGGAATGTCAGTTGTAAACACCGAGCATTTTCCAAAAATTAGTGAGAAACCAAAATGGATCGATAAAAAAACCATTTTTATTCCGGTGGAGCTTGAGCCAAATAAGGAATACTGGTTAACTTTTAATAGTGAAAAGTACACAAATTTTAAGAGTGTTTCTGGCATTTCTTTAGATTCATGGCAATTACGTTTTAAAACAAAATAAAATTTTATTTTTAATTGGTATGCAGTTTAATATTTAAAACTATTTTTAGTAAAAAACTAATATGAGTGTGTTTGTAAAAGCAGTTATTATTGAGGATGAGGAAAATAATCGTTTGCACCTTAACAATTTATTGAAAAAGCACTGTTCGTCGGTCAATATTGTTGGAATGGCTGAAGATGCCATTCAGGGAATAGACCTTATAAAAGAGCAAAAACCTCAATTGGTGTTTTTAGATATACATCTGCCTAATGGCGATGGCTTTAAATTACTCGACTGTATTCCGAATCGTAACTTCGAAGTTATTTTTGTTACCGCTTATGATCAATATGCCATAAAAGCAATTCGTTTTTGCGCCTTAGATTATTTGTTAAAACCAATTAGCGTTATCGAATTAAAAAATGCCGTTGAGAAGGCATTGTTGAAAATTAATACCGAAAAGGAATCAATTAATTCCAGGTTGGAAACTTTTTATGCTAACGTTCAAAATACAGAAAAACGAATAGGCCTACCTTCAATGGAAAGGATAGAGTTTGTGAAGGTTTCAGAGATAATTCGATGCCAGGGGGAAAATAATTACACCCATGTTTATTTAGCCGATGGTAAAAAAGTACTTGTCACGCGTACCTTAAAAGAATTTGAGGAGCTTCTCAATGAATATGACTTTATTAGAGTGCATCAATCGCACCTTGTCAATTTAAAATTTGTAAAGTCATTCGAAAAATCAAATGGAGGCCATTTATTACTTCACAACGGAACAACAGTTGCTGTCTCGCGACAAAGAAAAGAATCGGTATTAAAACATCTTTCTTTGTAGTTAAATTTCTATCTTGTTAATACAAGATTTAATCTATCTGGCAATCTGGATTTTTATTCCCTTAACTTTTTTACATCTATTTGAATCGAAAAAAGCTCTCTGAGCAAATGGGCAAACGAATATCGTAAATAGTAGTTGTTGCAAAAGACGGCTGGAGCGTAAGCTCTAACTCTAAACATAAAGCATATGCCGGCAGAACTCATGGTTACGATAATACCATACCCGATATAAACGGTATTTTTTATGCCATTGGCCCTAATTTTAAAAATGGGTATAATGCCGGTCAATTATACAACACCGATATTTACAATCTAATGCTCATATTCTGGAAATAAAGGCTGCTCCGAATGATGGGAAGAAGGAGCAGATTTTTCATGTATTGAAAGAAATTAAAAAGCCAGAATAAATTCTGCTACAATTATTAAATTTAGTCAGTAGTACAACACCTCGCTACCGCACGATTGCATCGTGTGGTCACAAACTAATAAATAATAAACAAAGCAAAAGAAATAACAAAACCTACCAAAATTGAAAAAACAGGTTTTAAAATATGGTAGGCTATTAATAAGCTTGTTTTAATTACAGGCTATAAAATTAGCTTTTTGTTTTAGTTGCCAGCCTTTCTTAATTACATACCACACGATGCAATCGTGCGGCAGCGGGGATTCAAAAATTAAGATTTATTCCAAAACCCTTCCCGGATAAGCCAACAGAGCTTTTTCCAAAACAACCATAGCTTTTTCTAAATAAGCTTTTTTTAGCACATAAGCAATACGCACTTCGTTATGACCTTTACCCGGAGTTGAATAAAACCCGCTGGCAGGTGCCATCATTACGGTTTGATTTTCATATTCAAATTCGCTTAAAATCCATTCGCAGAATTTCTCACTACTATCGACTGGTAGCTTTACAACTGTATAAAAGGCTCCTTTAGGGTTAGGACAAATTACACCTTCCATTTTATTTAAAGCAGCCACCATGAAATTACGGCGCTCAATATATTCGTTGTAAACTTCAGTAAAATAAGAATCCGGTGTATCTAGCGATGCTTCGCCGGCAATTTGCCCAAGTCCTGGAGGGCTTAAACGCGCCTGCCCAAATTTCAGTGCTGTTGAAATTACTTCTTCATTTTTCGAAACCATTGCGCCAATACGTGTACCACATGAACTGTACCGTTTTGATACAGAATCGACCAATATTATATTCTGCAAAATATCAGTTAAATACATTGCTGAAAAATGTTTCTCTCCATCGTAACAAAACTCGCGATAAACTTCATCGGAGTATAAATACAAATCGTGTTTTTTAACCAATTCAGCAAGTTTTCTCAATTCTTGTTCGCTGTACAAATAACCTGTCGGGTTATTCGGATTGCATACAATAATTCCTTTAGTTTTCTCAGTTATCAGTTCCTCAAATTTATCCAAAGAAGGTTGTGCAAAACCATTTTCAATAATTGAAGTGATAGGCACCAATTTTACTCCCGCCATTATAGCAAATGCATTGTAATTAGCATAAAAAGGTTCTGTAATTAACACTTCATCACCTGGGTCGAGTGTGCTTTGAAAGGCAAACAACAATGCCTCTGAGCCACCGGTAGTAATTAAAATTTCGTTATAATCAATATCAATATCAAGGTTTTGGTAGTACTGAGCCAATTTGCGTCGATACGATTCGTTGCCAGCTGAATGACTATACTGAATTACTTTGTCACTTATATTTCGAATGGCATTAAGCGCCACTTCCGGCGTTTTAATATCAGGTTGTCCGATATTAAGGTGATATACTTTTCGGCCTTTTTTAATAGCTTCTTCAGCAAACGGAACCAGTTTTCTGATTGGCGAAGCCGGCATTTGCAAGCCTTTATTTGATATTCTTGGCATAGTAGTAGTATTAATTGTTAATAGGTAAATTACCCTTTAATTCTGTGCTCTCTGTTGAAATATCTGAAGTGGCTTCATCACCAACAACAGCTCCTTCAATTATTAGTTTCATGGGTCTATCGTCAAAATTGGTATATACAAATACCGATTTATTAAAAGCTCCTATTTTCGTTGAATCGTATTTTACTTTTACAACAGCCTTTTGATTTTCCTTCACAGGTTTTTCAGTCCATTGTGGCGACGTGCAACCGCATGAAACAGTTACATGCCATATTACAAAAGCTTCGCTTTCTAAATTGATAATCTTAAATTTAAACACTGTTTTCTGATTTTTGCTCACAACACCAAAATCATTCACCTCTTCATTAATAGAAAAACGTTGGTTTTCTTTTCAAACCCATACAGAATCATTTGTTTGCCCTACTGATAGTAAAGAGAAAATTATTAAAACAAATCCTGTAAAAATTTTTCTCATAAAAAATATCTTATTCGCTTAAATTCCAGTTAAGTTATTGTGATATAACCCTATCCTTTTGTTGTGGTGATTAGCTTTCCTTATAAATTCCACAATATGGGTTTCAAATTGCTAAAATACGATTTATAGCATAAACTTAAACTAGCTAACATCTCTTATTTAACATGGTTACACAATAATAAAATAGACCAAATAAAAAACATAAATAAAAAACGCTCTATTAATAATAGAGCGTTTCATTATGGTATTTTTCTCTATTAGTTCGTTTTATAGTCGTACTTAATTTCTTCTAAATCAAGATTGGCTTTAACTATTTTTTGCTTTAGGCTTTCCTTATAATCTACAGTGGCCTTAAAAACATCGGCATCGCAAATACCCAAAATTTGCGCGGCTAGTATTCCTGCATTTTGCGCACCGTTTATGCTAACTGTTGCTACCGGTATCCCCGGAGGCATTTGCAAAATTGAAAAAACAGAATCTAACCCGTCAAGCGATGCCTTAATTGGAACACCAATAATTGGAATTGGAGTCATTGCTGCAATTACACCCGGTAAATGGGCGGCCATACCTGCTCCCGCAATAATTACTTTAATTCCTCTTCCGGCAGCTCCCTTAGCAAAAATTTCAACCTCTTCAGGAGTTCTGTGCGCAGAAAGCGCATTCATCTCAAAAGAAATTCTAAAATCATTTAGAATTTGTGCTGCTTTCTCCATCACTGGCAAGTCCGAAGTACTGCCCATAATAATACTAACTTTTGGTTCCATTCTTCTACTTTTATAATTTATTGCAAGGTGTTCACCTTAAAATATGTATTTTCGCAGCAAAATAAGGCAAAATTTATGAATCAAGTGCAATTTTCAGCAATAAAAAAATAACAACCCTTTAAGCAAAAATGCGCTTAATACTATAACATACAACTACTTAGATTCAATATCTAATTAATTCATGTTTTATAATTGTTATATATGATGAAACAATATGCCTTTCATTGTTTTTTAGTACTGTACCTTTGTATTCATCAATAATATAATATTAGCAATACGAGCTATTTAAAAGATTAATAAACATCAAAATAAATTGTAATATGAAAGAGGTAGAGGTACTTGGAAAAAGATTTAAAGTTTCGATTCCTGAGGAAAAAATTCAAGCCAGTATTAAAACAATGGCTGAAAAAATAAATACTGATTTAGTAGGAAAAGATGTTATTTTTCTGGGCATTTTGAATGGTTCTTTTATGTTTGCAGGCGATTTGTTTAAGCATATTACTTTGCCTTGTCAAATTACCTTTCTAAAATTAGCCTCGTATCAAGGTACATCATCGTCGGGCACAGTAAAACGCTTAATTGGTATAAACGAGGATATTGAGGGAAAGACAGTAGTTATTCTTGAAGATATTATTGACACTGGGAATACTTTAGAGAATATAATAAAGCAATTAATGGGTTATGAACCAGCTGAAATAAAGGTTGCTACCTTGCTTTTTAAGCCTGAAGCCTATAAAAAAGATTTACCAATAGATTATGTTGGTATCGAAATACCAAATGAATTTATACTTGGTTATGGTCTTGATTATGATGGATATGGCCGCAACCTAAGTGATATATATACTATTATTGAATAATCATACACATTTTTTATGTTTAACATTGTAATATTTGGTGCTCCCGGATCGGGGAAAGGTACCCAATCGTTAAAAATTGCTGAAAAGTATCAACTTAAACACTTGTCAACCGGCGATGTATTGCGCGAAGAGATAAAATCAGGCTCAGAACTTGGAAAAGAAATTGCCAGGCTTATTGACAGCGGTAATTTTGTGCCTGACGAGATGATTGAACAAATGGTTGAAACCTTTATTTTAGCCAATAAAGATGGGAATGGAATTATTTTTGACGGTTTCCCAAGAACCGTAAAACAGGCTCAATGGCTAAAATACCTTTTTGAAGGAACACTAAACCACAAAGTAAATGCTTTGATTTGTTTAGATGTACCGGAAGCTGCGCTAACAGAAAGAATACTGAAACGAGGCAGATATTCAGGACGTGCAGACGATCAGGATGTTGAAATAATTGAAACGCGCATTCAAGTTTACCACAAAAAGACCGGACCTGTTATAGAATTTTATGCCGTACAAGGAAAACTAGAAAATATTAATGGATTTGGCATGCAAGAAACTGTTTTTGACCGAATTTGCAAAGTCGTAGATAGAAAGAAAAAGGAAAGCTAAGCTTTCCTTTTTTAATGCTATAATGTATAAATGCCGGAATGATTTAATGCACAAATGATTTATAAAAGGACTTACTGAGTCATTCTCTCATTTGGGCATTATAGCATTCACTTGGTATTAGGACTAGTAATTCGTGCATATTTCATCCAACCGGTACGGTCAGGCATTATATTAACTCCATTGGTTACTGCAATGCCACACTTTTCAACAAAGTACTTGTGAAACGCTAGACTTGGAGTAAGTTCAGGATGAAAAACTGTAGCTAAACAATTCTCTGTTTCAGCCGCTGCAATATAATCGTCAATTTTAAGCAGTACTTCAACATCGCTACCAACCGATTTAATTTTTGGCGCACGAATAAATGTTAAATCTATTTCTCCTTTAGCAACTTTTGGCACCTCTACCTTAGTATTAAAACTATCAACTTGAAATCCGAAAGCATTACGTGATATAGCAATATCCATCAAACCCAGTTGGGCTTGTTCATTTTCAATTTCTTTTGAAAGCAAAATGGCTCCGGCACAGGTTCCCCAAATTTTCATTCCATCGGCATAAGCCTCTTTCAGCTTTGGGGCAATACCAAAAATATTTAACAAACGAATCAAGCAAGTACTTTCTCCTCCTGGTAATATTAATCCAGCTAAATCATCCAAATCATGAGCTTCTTTCACACGAACCGGATTAATTCCTAAAGCCTGTAAATGATACACATGTTCATGTACACCACCTTGCAAATCTAAAACCCCAATTTTATCTCTTTTTGCCATATTATATTAATTGATACCCTCAAGCGAGAGATGCAAATATTTTACGTTGAGCCTACCCAAAAAGGCAATCACTCCATATCACCATTTTATTCCTAAGCAAAATATACAAAACCTGTCAAGTATAAACATGACAGGTTTTTATGTTCAATTTTTTTATCATAAAGAAGTCGCTGTATAATTATCATTCGAATAATTTCAGCTTTTGCTTTTCATTGATACAATACTCAATCAACAGTTCTCAGTCAGAAAAAATTAACCACATATTGACTGTGGACTGCAGACTGTAAACAGCAGACTGTAAACTACCAACCTCTACCAGCAAGTTTATCATCGTCAGCCATAGTAGAACAATTAATGCCCACCATTGGTTCACCTAAACCTTTTGAAGCTTCCATAATTTTAACAGGATCGTTAAAATAAGCAGTTGCTTTTACAATTGCACGTGCACGTTGAGCAGGATCGCCTGATTTAAAAATACCAGAACCTACAAAAACACCATCGCAGCCTAATTGCATCATTAAAGCAGCATCGGCAGGAGTAGCAATACCACCGGCAGCAAAGTTTACAACCGGAAGGCGGCCTAATTCGCGAACTTGCAGGGCAATATTGTAAGGTACACCGTTGTCACGGCAAAATGGCATTACTTCCTCTGGATCTAAAGCACAAAGCTCTTTAATATCTTTCTTCATTTGACGCATATGGCGAACAGCCTCAACAACATCACCTGTTCCTGCTTCACCTTTGGTACGAATCATGGCAGCACCTTCAGCAATTCTACGAGCAGCTTCACCTAAATTACGAGCTCCACATACAAAAGGCACACTGAATTTTGATTTATCAATATGGTTCTCCTCATCTGCAGGAGTCAGCACTTCACTTTCATCGATATAGTCAACTTTTAACGCTTCTAATATTTGAGCCTCAACAAAATGACCAATTCTAGCTTTAGCCATTACAGGAATTGAAACCGCAGCCTGAATCTCAGCAATCATTTCTGGATCAGACATACGAGACACGCCACCTTCAGCGCGTATATCAGCTGGCACACGCTCTAATGCCATTACAGCAACGGCCCCAGCCTCTTCAGCTATTTTCGCTTGTTCCGGATTAACAACATCCATTATAACTCCACCTTTTAACATCTGGGCAAGCTGAGCATTTAACTCAAAACGATTATTTTCCATCTCACAAATAGATTTATATTTTGCCGCAAAATTAATGAAAAAACTAACAACCGGAAGTTAAAAGTGAGCTAAAGTGAGCTTGAATGAACTAAAGTTCTAATAGTTATTGAAATTAGCTCATTTAATCTTAAAATTAAACACTATGTATGCATTCAAAATTCAATTTGACATGCAATAATTTTTATCTTTACCCAAAATTACTAAAATGGCATTGCAACCTTTAGCAGAACGTTTACGACCTAAAAGCCTCGATGATTATATTGGGCAACAACATTTGGTGGGTAAAAAAGCCATTTTACGACAATCTATTGAAACAGGCCGCATACCATCAATGATTTTGTGGGGACCTCCAGGAGTTGGCAAAACCACACTGGCCCATATTATTTCGCAGCAGCAAGAACGAGCTTTTTATAGCTTGAGCGCCATAAGTTCTGGTGTAAAAGATGTTCGCGAAACTATTGATAAAGCAAAACGCAACCGATTTTTTGATCAGCCCAATCCCATTTTATTTATTGATGAGATTCACCGTTTTAGCAAATCGCAGCAAGACTCATTACTTGGTGCAGTTGAGAAAGGTGTTGTTACATTAATTGGAGCCACTACGGAAAATCCATCGTTTGAAGTAATATCCCCTTTGCTTTCTCGCTGTCAGGTATATGTGTTAAAATCGCTTGAAAAAGCCGATTTAGAAGAACTGGTAACCAGAGCATTATCCGTAGACACCGATTTAAAAAACCAAAAAATAAAAATACAGGAAAACGAAGCTATGTTCCGCTTTTCGGGTGGAGATGCCAGAAAATTACTTAATATTATTGAATTGGTAGTTGGTGCTGCTACTACAAAGCAAATCACCATCACCAATAAAAAAGTAGAGGCCATTTTACAAGAGAATATTGCCACTTACGATAAGCAAGGCGAAATGCATTATGATATTATTTCGGCTTTTATTAAAAGCATTCGTGGTGGCGACCCTAATGCAGCAGTTTATTGGTTGGCACGCATGCTTGAAGGGGGCGAAGATATTAAATTTATTTCGCGCCGTTTGGTAATACTAGCTGCTGAAGACATTGGCTTGGCCAACCCCAATGCTTTGCTTTTAGCCAATACGTGCTTTGATGCCATTCATAAAATTGGCATGCCTGAAGGAAGAATTATTCTTTCGGAATGTGCTATTTATTTAGCAACAAGCCCCAAAAGCAACTCAGCTTACGAGGCTATAGGAAATGCTTTGGCAGAAGTAAAAGAATCTGGCGATTTGCCCGTTCCTTTGCACCTTCGAAATGCACCAACAAAATTAATGAAGCAATTGGGATACGGCGATAATTACAAATATTCACACGGTTATCAAGGAAACTTTGCTGATCAAGATTTTTTGCCCGAAAAAATTCGCACCAAAAAACTTTACGAACCACAAAATAATTCGCAAGAAGAAAGTATACGCAAGCGTTTAGTGAGTTGGTGGAATAAAAAATATGGGTATTAATTCAGCCAATCAGTAACTTGTAAAAAGTATTAAAATATTCAAATCGCACTAAAACTCAATATTAAATTGTTCTTTCAGCTGTTTCAAATCTTCTTCAAAAAACTTCATGGCTTCGTTTTTTTCATTTTCCTCCAAAAGTTTGTATTCTGTTTTCGTACGGTTTAAATCATGAATTCTATCCACCACATTCGAATGAATAATAAGCTTCTTTACAAAGGGTGGAAAGGCCCGGCGAATAAATTTTCGGATGGGATTATCTCGATTTAACAAAAACTGCTCAAATGCTTTAAATTTAGGAACAGCATTTGCATTTTGCTTATCTACAGTATCTCCTTCTCCTGCAACGGGTTTAATACCAAGAAACTTTGATATGCGCTTTTGTATTCCTTTCAAATCAGATTTTAATTCTTGAGTAGATAGTAACAATATATTTTCTTTGGGAAATACTTTAGCCCATTCATTTAAGTGCTTAAAGTAAAGACTTCCATAGAAATGCCCAATATTATTCCTTTGTATAATACTTGGCTCCTTTTCAATTTGGTGCTCTTGCTCTATTGATTCCAAAAATGATTCATAAGCGTTGTGATAACCGTAATTTACTGAATAATTATATGATGAATGCGCTCTATCAACAGGATTACGAAGCATAACTATTATCTTCATATTTGGATTGTAATCATAAATGCGTTGAATTGCATGGTAATCCATCAATAGGTAGGTATCCGCCGAAGCTCTAACTTTTTCCTTTTTATGATGCGGATAAAAGGAATGATAATATTCCTCGCCTCGTTGATACAAATCTTCTATTGAAAAATAATGAACTTCTTTAATTTTAGAAAAACATACATCATTATGTTGTTCCATTATTTTATGCAATGTTGTTGTTCCTGAACGGCCTGCACCAATTATCAAAGCATTAACCTTTTTATCCATATCGCACCAAATGTATAAATAACTTGAACCATTTTCAAAACAAAACCCCAACCGATTGCTCAATTGGGGTTATTATATAAATTTTTAACGTCTAGCTAACTAAAACTTTCCCTGTCATATCAGAAGGAATAGCAAGGCCCATAAGATTTAATATTGTAGGAGCAATATCAGCCAAAATACCATTCTTAACTTCCTTAACGATATCAGAAACTACAATAATTGGAACGGGGTTTAAAGAGTGGGCTGTATTCGGAGAACCATCAGCATTTACTGCATTATCGGCATTGCCATGGTCGGCAATAATTACCACTTCGTAACCGTTATTACGAGCCGCTTCAACTACCTGACCTACACAATCGTCGACCGCTTTTACAGCTTTTGCAATAGCTTCGTAAATACCTGTGTGACCCACCATATCGCCATTGGCAAAGTTAAGTGCTACAAAATCAACCTCGCCTTTATTCAATTCAGCAACAATAAGGTCTTTTACTTCGTAAGCGCTCATTTCTGGCTGCAAATCATAGGTTGCAACCTTTGGTGAGTTCACTAACAATCGTCTTTCTCCTTTAAATTCATCTTCTCTACCCCCATTCATAAAGAATGTTACGTGAGCATACTTCTCTGTTTCTGCAATACGAATTTGTTGCAACCCAGCATCAGAAATAACCTGACCTAAAGTATTTTGAACATTGTCTTTTGTAAAAGCAACTTTAATGTTTTTAAAGTTTTCGTCGTAGGTGGTCATCGTAACATAGTGCAATGGAATGGTTTTCATTCCGTGCTCAGGCATGTCTTTTTGCGTAAGCACTGTAGTAACTTGTCGTAAACGGTCGGTACGGAAATTAAAACAAAAAACTACATCACCTTCTTGAATAGTTGCAACGGGCTTCTGATTTTCATCGACCATAACAGTTGGCTTAATAAACTCATCAGTAATATCATTTGCATACGATTCTTCAATGCTTTTAATTACATCTGTCGATGGAGTTCCAGTACCAAAAACCATCAAATCATAACCTAACTTAATACGATCCCAACGCTTATCGCGATCCATGCTATAGTAACGGCCAATCATTGAAGCCATTTTTACATTACTACCCTCAATATGATCAACCACAGTTCTCATAAAACCTAAACCACTTTGGGGGTCAGTATCTCTACCATCCATCAGGCCATGAATAAAAACGTTATTTAAATCATAATCGGCAGTGAGGTCACATAAACCTAACAAATGCTTTGTCATAGCATGCACACCACCAGGGCCTATTAAACCAATAAAATGTACCGATTTATTATTTTCTTTAGCATAGTTAAATGCCTCAACTATAGTTTCATTCTTAGCAATCAATTTATCATCAATCGCCTTGTTAATTTTCACTAAATCCTGATAAAGAACTCTACCGGCACCAATGTTTAAGTGACCAACTTCAGAGTTCCCCATTTGTCCATCGGGTAACCCAACATCCTCGCCACTCGTTAGAATTTCACCAGTTGGATATTTTTTTTGTAATCCATCAATATTTGGTGTATCAACTGAATAAATAACGTCTGATTTTGAATGATCGCCTATGCCCCATCCATCAAGAATCATTAAAAGTGCTTTTTTCTTTGCCATATCTCTTGTCTTTCTATTTTTCAATTATTAGTAAAGCCGCGCAAAAATATTCAAATTTCAGCTATCATACAATTTCAAACTGATTAATTATTAGGTATTATCATTATTTCACAATGAAATAACACCAAACAGGCTCAATGGTTTATAAATATTAAGGGTTTGTAAGGCAAAGGTTTGCGGAGTTTTATTAACTAATTTCGGATAATAAAAATTGTTGCGACAATCATTGTAGGTATTGCAGCTGATTTTCGCAGCAAGCCTTGATCGTAAAAATAAAATTTAATGCTATAAAAAATACCCCAGATTGAGGTTAATGATTCCGTTGTTTTAAAACTTCCTCAATTACTTTTGGAAAATGCTCATATTCCAGGGCATGAACTTTATTAGCAACATCATCAGCTGTATCGGTAGGCAAAATATCACAGGTTGATTGAAATATGATATTTCCTTCATCGTAAAAGTTGTTTACATAATGAATGGTAATACCACTTTCATCGTCTTTATTGTCCACTACAGCTTCATGAACCTTACTGCCGTACATTCCCTTGCCCCCATGCCTAGGCAATAGGGCAGGGTGAATATTAATGATTTTGTTGGTGTACGCTTCAATTAAATTTTTGGGTACCAACCATAAAAACCCAGCAAGTACTACTAAATTAATTGCTTTACTTTCCAATATACCAACTATTTCGTCGGTGTTATAAAATTGCTCACGGTTGAAGGCCATATGTGGTATGTTCAATTTTTTTGCCCGTTCTAAAACATATGCATCTTTTTTGTTCGATAAAACTAAAGCCACCTCAACATCCTTGCTGTCCTTAAAATAGTTGGCTATATTTTCAACATTGGTTCCCGATCCTGAAGCAAAAAGTGCTATTTTTTTCATTATTGTCAAATTATTAAAAACTAAATCATTTTACTTGAGAAAGTAATTTGATGCAAAGAAGTAATATAAAAATGTTTTATGCAAAACAAGGCTAAAACAACGCCTGCTCACTTTGGCCCGATTTGTAGCCTTCATCAATTAGTAATTGCTGTTTTTTTGAGGCATCCACAGCCAGCTGATCGGCAATTTCATTACCCGGTATATTGGCATGGCCTTTTATCCACTGAAATGTTACTTGGTGTTTTGGGTAAATTTTCAAAAAGCGCTTCCATAAATCAATATTCTTTTTCCCCTTAAAACCTTTCTTTTGCCAACCAAATACCCAACCTTTTACTACAGAATCAACCACATATTTTGAATCGGAATAGATGGTAACCTTACAACCCGGCGTTTTTAAAGTTTCTAAACCTACAATTACCGCAAGCAGTTCCATACGATTATTGGTAGTTTCCCGGTACCCTTCACTTAAATCTTTACGGTGCTTACCCGATAATAAAACCGTTCCATAACCACCAGGGCCTGGGTTTCCGCTTGCAGCACCATCGGTATACATAATAATTTCAGTTGCCATTATGCAAAAGTATACTTTTAGTTTTAGTTTTTGAATGAGGAGCACTATTTTTGTGCCCTGATTATATTACATTATGAAGATAGGGAATATTGAGTTAGGAGAGAGACCCATATTTTTTGCCCCCATGGAAGATATTAGTGATCCATCGTTCCGACGATTGTGCAAAGAGTATGGTGCCGATATGATGTACACCGAGTTTATTTCAGCCGATGGCTTAATTCGCGATGCAGCCAAAAGCTTACGAAAACTAGACATTGCTGATTACGAGCGCCCTGTTGGAATCCAGATTTATGGAAATAATCCTGATGCTATTGTTGAAGCTGCCATTCGCTGCGAAGAGGCCAAACCTGAACTTATTGATTTAAACTTTGGTTGCCCTGTTAAAAAAATAGCTGGCAAAGGTGCAGGTGCAGGATTATTGCAAAATATTCCTTTAATGCTTGAAATTACCCAAAAGGTAGTTGCTGCCGTAAAATTACCTGTTACTGTGAAAACCCGTTTAGGTTGGGACGAATCGAACATGCCAATTGTTGCACTTTCGGAACAATTGCAAGATTGTGGTATTGCAGCCCTTACTGTTCATGGCCGCACTCGTAAACAAATGTATAAAGCACAAGCCGATTGGACCTTGATAGGGGAAATAATGAAGAATCCTCGAATTCATATTCCAATTATTGGAAACGGAGATGTTGTTTCTCCTATAATTGCTAAAGAAAAATTTGATACTTATGGGGTCGATGCCATAATGATTGGTCGTGGAGCCATTGGAAAACCCTGGCTTTTTAAAGAGGTTAAACACTATTTAAATACCGGTGAATTATTGCCCCCCATTACTGTTCATGAAAAGGTTGAATTGGCAAAAAGGCATTTGGAATATTCATTAGAATGGAAAGACGATATTACCGGCGTTTATGAAATGCGCCAACATTTTTCAAACTATTTTAAGGGACTTGCCGATTTTAAAAGTACGCGCATTCGTTTAGTTACAGAGAAAGACCCGGAGATTATTGTAAATATTTTGAATGAGATTAGTGCTAAGTGGGGTGATGAATAAAGTTTGCCGCAATCATGTAAAAAAAATACCACACAAAGGACTCAAATCAAAAGGGAAAAGAGAACGTGAGGGCATAATCTTAGTTTCTTATTCTTTGGACTCTTTGCGTTAGGCTTTGCTATCTTTGCGTGAACTAAGCCTTTTTAAAAATTTTGTGTACTTTCAATTTTTTTTAAATAGCATTTTATGAAAACCAAAACCATTATTGAAATATTAAATATCCAAACGGGTAGTAGAGAAATAGTTTGGGAAGACTCTGATCATTTAGAAGCTCCCAACTGGAGTAAAGATGAATATCTTTTAGTTAATGGAGGAGGTAAACTATATCGTATTTACCTCAACAACCCGAGAAAAGAAGTAATAAATACTGATTTTGCTACAACATGCAACAACGATCATGGTATTTCGCCCGATGGTTCGCATATAGTAATTAGCCATGAAGACGGTGATAAGTCTAAACCCCTTGCCTGGCAAAGTTCAAAAATATATACCTTACCAATTAACGGTGGTATTCCTAAATTAATTACCTCAACCAATTCATCGTTTTGGCATGGCTGGTCACCCGATGGAAAGACCCTAGTTTATACCGCTCTAAGAAAGGGGCAATGGGATATTTATTCAATTCCTGCAAAAGGGGGCGAAGAAACTCAGTTAACAAATTCACCGAAACAACATGATGGAGCTGAATACGCTCCTAATGGAAAATACATTTACTACAATTCATACGATTCTGGTATCATGGAGCTATGGAGAATGAGGGCTGATGGATCAGAACAAACTCAAATAACCGATGATAAGCATTCCAATTGGTTTCCGCACTTTTCACCTGACAATAAGAAAATGGTATACCTCTGCTATATTAAAGATCAAGGCGAAGGTCACCCATTTGGGCAACAAGTGAAATTGCGTATTCAAGACTTAGAAACCGAACAAATTACAGATATTACAGATGAATTTTTTGGTGGACAAGGCACTATAAATGTAAACTCATGGTCTCCTGATAGTAAGCATATTGCCTATGTCAGGTATATATAGGAAATCGGATGAGGCCATCCGATAATGATAAACGGATCAGGCAACCTGCTGTCCAAAGGCTAAGTTTACAATCGCTCCACTACAACATCAGAACCGTCTTTTAAACTTTGCAAGTCATTAATATTGTTATTTATTAAGTGCCCAAAAACATTAACCGGACCAGCCGCTTCAGGATTTTCTCCGCTACTTACCGGAGTTGAGCCAAAGAAAATACAAAATGCCTGCATAGGTGGATAAAATGCCAAATCACCAATATTTAAAACTGTTTTTGCATCTGATTCAATGCTGGCCGAAACATTAGTTGCAAAATAAAGTTCACTCCCCCATACATTTACCCTTGAGTTAATAGGCAAATTCTTATAAATAGCTTTGCCAGTTTCTGTATCTGCTAATTCAGCATTAAAAATTTTGTCTGCAATGGTTATTTTTATTTTCATTCACTAGTTTTTTGGTTTAAAATTAAGCCCATTTATACCTTAAAGCGATTATTCCGCTTCGTAAAATAATAATACCAATTAGTGGAATAAAAGCAATATGGTACATCTGTGGTATAGTATTCCAGCCAAACAAAACAAGAATGTTAACAGCTAGTATGACAATCGATGCCCATTTTAGGGCTTTTTTATGCTTACTCCCAATAAGCCATGCATAGACAAGATAGAGTGGATGTGCCCAAATAATGTTAAAGTTTTTTGCTGCGGCATCATGATCTGTTGCAAACATCATAAGGAATACGATTATGCCTAAAATACCAAATACACCAAATACAATGCGGTCGCCAATAACCCACGGTTTTGAACGGAATAATATGGTGAGTAATGTTACCATAATAAATAAAACCCAAAATACCAGTTGGGGTCGCACCAACCAAGGTGTTGCTTTAAAAGTAGCGGATTCTTTCACCAACTTTCTACTTGTCCTAACGAAGGGTTTTCCCTCGACAGTACAATTATTTATATATTCTGAAAGGTAATCAGGTAAAAAAGACTTCTCTCTATCAGTTGTAGGCCGGTCTATTACCGATCCTAAAACAATATCTATCCCTAAATCGCTCCAATAACTATCAACTAAGCATTCATCGATTAAATTGCGGTGTGTTTTTATTTCAGCATTATTAGCCGCTATATATTGCAAACTATCATCCAGAGCTTCGTAAAAAATATCGAGAATTCGGGTGGCGCAATTATCAAAAAAGAAATCGTATTGATATTTTCTGTTTTCAGGTTTATAGTTCTCCTTTAATAAATCAAATAACCTTTGTTTTTGATACGTTGAGAGGTTCAGAATATCCTCATTCACCATTCGCTGTTCATACTTGTACTCTCGTAAAAATCGCTGATATGGCACCGCACTTAATTGATACAACAATTTACCAGAAGCAAACTTTGCATAAAAAAACGCTACCTTAAAACTAAAGGTTCCGTAGTTAAAAACCACCGCAAGTTTTTGCTCAGGATCGACCACCCCAATGGCACTATGACCAAATACTGAATAAAGCTGATCACCCGGGTCGCAAGTTAAAAGCGATATATAGGAATATTCACTTAGCGAATCGATTTTTTCTAATTGCGCATTGGCAGAGCTTTTAAAAGAAAGAATCACCAATACAATTAAGGTTATAAAAATATTTACAGTTGCTTTCACTTTCGTATGTTTTATGGTTCCAATTCTTTATCTCCACCCTTAGTCTCGCCTAATTCTTTAGCATTCTTTGGTGAAACAATTCTTTTTCCTGTTTTTTCTTCAACCCCTCAGTAACTACTCTGTATCAGTAACATCAGTCTTATAATATTTTCCATTCTTTGACTGCATTTTCAGTTGACTACAAATTGTAGTCAACTCACTACCTTCTTTTTTAAGCCGAGTTTTTAATACACTCCAATACTTTCTTGGATTGGGACTTTCCGATAAAACCCCAACAACATCAACAATAGAAAAAAACCATTTTTCGGTATCATCATCCCAGACTACTCTTATTCTTTGATCATGAAATAATTTTATAGCATTTTCTTTATCCATCAGAGTTCAATTATATACAATTACTACAACTCTTTCAAATACCTGTTAATAAAATATTTTACCGGATACCATGAAGCTACCAAGCCAATTACTCCAACTGTAATAAATACAATAATAAAATCGTATCCTTGCATTTCAACCGGGTAATAATCGATTAAGAAAGTACCCATACTGCTTAACTTTACCAAATGAAATTGTTGCTGTAACCAACAAATAAAGCCCCCTAATCCGAGTCCGATTAATGCACCACCAATGCAAATCATCCATCCTTCAAATAAAAATATTTTCTGCAGTTTATCCTTATCTAAACCCAAGCTACGCAGGGTAGCTATATCCTCCTTTTTATCGATAATTAGCATTGAAATAGATCCAATAATATTGAAACTTGCTATAATGAGAATAAAAGTAAGTATGAGGTAAATGGCAAATTTTTCCGATTTCATTACTCGATATAGAACTTCATGCTGCTGAAATTGGTTTTTAACGGTAAACTTATCTCCTAAAATTTCTGATATCTCTTTTTGAGCTTGATTATTATCGCTGTTTGGCTTAAGTTTAATTTCAATTGCTGAAACTTCGGTGGAATAGCTTAACAAGCTTCTTGCAAATTCCATTGAAACCAATATGTATTTACTGTCAATTTCTTGCTGTATTTGAAATATACCCTTTGGAAAAATATACTTCTTATTGAAGGCTTTTGAAGGGGTTAAGGATACTCGCCCTGAGCGTTTAGGGACGTAAACAAAAATAGGATCGATAAAATTGAGGCCAACCGATAAAAAATAAGACACTCCGGCACCCAAAACGGCATAATTCATATCCCCTTGTTTAAGGGTATATTCCCCTTCTACAATCATAGAATCAATACCGCTCATTTGCTGAAATTCCTTAGGCACGCCTTTTATTACAGCCGGGTGTTTCCGTTCATCGTATTCAAGCAGTACATTCTCTTCTAGAGTGGGGCAAAATACCTCAACAAATTCAAGCGACTTTACTCTTTTAATGGCATCAGCCTCCGAATCGAATACTTTCCCTTCATTAATGGTGATTTTTAAATCGGGATCGAAAGTGCTAAATACTGATTTAAGCAAATCTTCAAACCCATTAAAAGACGAAAGCACAATTATAAGTGACATGGTTACTGTAGCCACACCAAAAACCGATATCATGGAAATGATATTGATTACATTGTGCGATTTTTTTGAGAAAAGATACCTGCGAGCTACAAAGGCAGAAAAGTTCATTAAGAATGATTAAATCGGTTTACGACAAATATAAAGAATCTCACCCATTGGCAAAGCGTATCGTTTTGCTAATTCCTCACCAATCTCTTCAATATAGTCGTTTTCTTCAACCTCAAAACCAGCTTTTGCTAAACGTTTACCATAATCTTTACCATAAAGGCGCACGTGATCATGCTGCCAAAACTCCTTTTCACGTTCTTTAGGATCGGTTATTGAGGCATCTTCGTAAGTAACTTGAAGAGTATTATCAATAGGTACCTGAAAAATAGCCCAACCACCCGGTTTTAATACCCGACAAAATTCGGTCATGGCCAAATGGTCTTCGTCAACATGTTCAAAAACGTGATTACACATGGCTACATCAAATTCATTATCGTCAAATGGAATGTCACGAACATCCATTTTAACATCGGCCCACGGAGAAATTAAATCGCCGGTAACATAATCGATGTTTTTAAGTTTTTTAAATTTTCGCAAAAAACAATACTCCGGTGCCACATGTAACATTCGATGTTTATTGCTAAAAAAATCCGTCTTTTCTTTTAAGTACAACCAAATTAATCGATGCCTTTCTAACGACATACTTAATGGAGCTAAAGCATTTTTACGCGGACTCAATTGCCCATATGGCAATATTTTACGGTAGGTATTCCCGTCAATAGGGTCTTCAATTATTTTTCCCCTATAAAACGGAGACAATATAATTAATATAAAATGTGCAAACTGCTGTTGAATATGTCGAGGTATGTACCTGCTAAAATTTTTTATAAGGGTCTTCATTACAATAAGTTCTTTGCGAATAGTTGAAACTCTTAATTTACTAGAGCTTAGTCTTTTAATAAATTATCAATATTGTCTAAATAATCAAGCGAATCATCTTTGTACATCACAATCTCTGGTATTTTACGAAGTTGGTGTTTCACACGTTGCCCCAATTGATACCGCACTTCTTTATTCGCTTTTTGTAGGCGCTCCAAAATCTCTTCGCTTCTGTTGGTAGGAAAAATACTAATATAAACTTTAGCCAATCCGTAATCGGGACTAACCCTAACAGACGATACGCTTATTAAAACACCCGGAAACCAGTCGCGAGCATACTTCTGAAGTAAATCACTCATATCTTTTTGAATAAGTCTGGCTACTTTATTTTGTCGGGGAGTAGGAGTATGCATTTTTATTTTTTGTTTTTGTTTTTGTTATTGAAAATAATTAACCCAAAATACACGTAAACTTAATCTGTTTTAAATTAAATTGTGCTTTGATTTTAAACGGCACAAAGGTAACTATTCTCAACGAATTACCATTGGCCAAAACTATGTGTTTTAATATGGCTAAAATTAAAGGATTCTGCATACTTGTTTTATTTAGTTATTCATGCTTTGCGCAAGATATCCTAAGCTATGAAATAAAAGCAACATCGATTAAATTGGGTGAAGTGCGCGGCATTCAAACAACTTTTGGAAATAATGATAGCATAAGTTACCGACTTGAATCGACCCTTAAAGCTTTATCTTTTTATAAAATAAACTATTTTGCTGAGGCTGTATTTGCAAATTCAAAGCTAAAAAGAAGCCTTGTTTATGTTAATGTAAATGGAAATAATTACCATTATTGTTCTGCGGTTTTAAAAAATTCGGTTTATGTTATAAAAACTCCAAATAATGAAATTATTCATTATAATAAACCCATAACAAGTAGCCTTATTCCTTACTACTTCACGAATTATCGAGGACACGATAGCGTTTTTTCCGAGTATTCTGGTAAATATCAACCCTTTGTAAAAAAAGTCGGTTCGATATATATTTTCCACCCCGACGATCCTATGGAGTTTGAATTTAAAAACGGACATATTAACAAAGTGACTATACCAAACAGTATTTTAAATTTTCAAATTGAATTTAAAGCGGATTAAGAAGTAAAAAATATTCTATAACTATATTTAATTATTACTTTTACCCAAAATATTCGCTAAATGTCGGCAGTAGATAGCATAAAAGCTCCCATCAAAGAGGAAATGAAAAATTTTCAACCTTATTTTAAGGCTTACCTTAAGAGTAAGGCAACGCTGCTAAATGTTATAATTAACTATATTTTAAAGCGCAAGGGCAAACAAATGCGCCCAATGTTGGTTTTTTTATCGGCCCAAATGAATGGCAAGGTAAATGAATCAACTTACCATGCGGCCTCGTTAATTGAACTTATGCATACAGCCACACTTGTACACGACGATGTGGTTGATGACTCGAACATGCGACGTGGCTTTTTCTCGATTAATGCTTTATGGAAGAATAAAATTGCCGTTTTATTAGGCGACTACCTGTTGGCCAAGGGACTTTTGCTTGCCGTTCACAAAGAGCAATTTGAATTGTTAAAAATTGTATCGAAAGCTGTTGAAGAAATGAGCGAGGGTGAATTAATTCAAATAGAAAAAGCCCGCAAGCTTGATATTGACGAAGAAACCTACTTTGAAATTATACGCAAAAAAACGGCGGCATTAATGGTGGCTTGTACTGCAGCCGGAACACACTCAGTTGGTGTTAATGGCCAAACTTTTACGCAAATGGAAGAATTGGGTGAATCCTTAGGAATGGCTTTCCAAATTCGTGACGATTTGTTTGATTATGATCGAAATGGCAGCTACGGAAAACCTTCGGGCAACGATATTAAAGAACGCAAAATGACCTTGCCCTTTATTCATGCCATGAACCAATGTACCAAAGCCGAGAAAAAGCAAATATTTAAAATGATGCGCACCAAAAACAAGAGTACGCAAATGGTTGATGATATTATGGACTTTGTTCGCAAAAATGGCGGTATTGAATATGCCAAAGAAATAATGATAAACTATAAAAACAAGGCTCTGGATATTCTTTCAAACCTGCCCCAAAACGATGCTAATAAGTCGTTGGTAGAATTGGTGGAGTATACTACTACTAGGAAAAAATAGGAAAGAAGAAGAAGCCACAGATTTAAATAATTTCTTAATCTGTGAATCTGTGGCTTTATTAATCTAATAGGCAAGCTTAATCTCAACCAACCTCTCAATATCTTCAATCACACTTTCCGAATCAACAGCAATACGAATACCTCTACCCTCGGCATAAACACGAGCATTCGTGAGTTCCGTTTTTATACTTTCGTCAATTTCGGTTTCCATTATTTGGGTATAAGCCTTTTGTCCAAAAACAAAGGCTACCATAAAACTGCCTTCGCGAGGCAGCAAATAAATAATGACGCGTTTTTTATCTTTTATCCGAAAACTCCAGCCATACTTTTTACCCGGGAAGTTCCATTCTTCGACAGCTTTGGGATATTTTTCAAAAACAAAATCGCGAATTTGTTGCCACCATTTAATTTTATCGGTAAGTTTTTTTGATAATTCTTTTTGGGTAGGAATTTGCTCCTTTTCCATAAAAACACTTGAATCCATATTGGTTGGTTTGGTTGAATTCAAATATAGGGAAATGCGCTATACTTATAAAACTTATATTTAAATAGCATGTGCCATAATCATCCTTGGTGGTTTTAGCTGTTGAATTTTAAATATTTTTTGTCATTTTAAAAAAGAAATTTATTTCATAGCCTTAGTTAGTCTCAGCAAGAAAGCTCCAATAATTTCGTTACTCTTGCATTTCAACCAGTCATCCCGAGATTTCGGGACTCCTGATTTTCAATGCTGCGAAAGCCTCATTCTTGGAGCTTTCTTA
>JAQICC010000122.1 GCA_027858735.1 Salinivirgaceae bacterium | reverse complement strand
TTGGTTTTCACATTTTGAGTAGCCTGCCCCGATTATTTCGGGGAAACGAAAGGTATGAAAACCTTACAAGACCTCAGTCGATTGAGCAGATTTGCGATAGCGAATCGCTCAATTTGGGTAATATGTTTTTCAGTTTGATAATCAGCATGTTTATTGCTTTTTGAAAAAGTTTATGAACTAATCAGGGGAGGCAGAGGAATAAAAAAATGAGGCTCACATATAATGCGAGCCCCAATTATCAATTCAACCAAAAACTCAAATTACTATGAGGTAAACTTATTATTCTATAATGGTAATGTTAACTTCTTTATAAATATTGCGCGATGATGAACCCACCAAAAGTTTATAATTACCGGGTTCAATCTCCCAATTGCTTTCACTTTCATTGTAATATGCAAAATCGGATGCCTTAATCGGAATTTCAATATTCTGCGTTGCACCTGCATTTATAGCTACTTTAGCAAAACCTTTAAGTTCTTTTTGTGCTCTTTTTACCTTGCTGTTTGTAGCCTGCATGTAACATTGCACGATTTCTTTTCCCGTTATGTTGCCTACATTTTTTACTTGTATCTGTAGGTGAATGGTCTCATTCTTAGTGTAATTATTTTTGTCAGTTGAGGCAGTCATGTATTCAAATTTAGTATATGAAAGGCCGTAACCAAAAGGAAATAGAGGCTCAATATTTTTAGTGTCGAACCAACGGTATCCTACCAAAATTCCTTCTGTATAATTAACAACCAAATCTTCACCCGGATAAGCTTTTGCTCCAAATGAATGCGCAGCAATATCTTCAAGCTGAACCGGTAATGTAAACGGCATTTTCCCCGATGGATTCACCTTGCCAACTAAAATATCTGCCAAAGCGTTACCTGCTTCTGAACCATTAAACCAAGAATAAAGAATTGCTGGAGCTTGTTTTTTAGCTACATTTAAGTCGCATGCCGAGCCGGCAACTACAACAACAATAGTATTTGGGTTTGCTTGTGTTACAGCAGCTATAAGCTCATCTTGTCCAAAGGGCAACATGATATCTTTACGGTCAACTCCTTCTGTTTCAATATTACGCGTGTTACCTACAAAAACTATTGCAAAGTCAGCATTTTCAGCTTCTTTTACAGCTTTTGCAATTAATTTATTATCGGGTTTGTTAATCGGATAGTTTCCATCATATTCAAAGTTGTAGCCTTCAGAATAGCTAATTACAACTTTCCCCTTCAAATTATTTGAAAGTCCCTCGAAAGGAGAAACTTCCCATTTGGCTTTTACTCCTGCTGTATGACCGCCAAAAGATTGTGGCTGTTTTGCAATAGCACCAATGATAGCAAGGTTTTTTATGGCATCTGTATTTATGGGGAGTAATTTATTGTCATTTTTCAGAAGCACAACAGATTCTGATGCTATGGTGTAAACATCCTTTTTGATAGCAGGAGTTGTTAATTCACCTTTTTTCTGCTTGCTTTTATCCATCATGTTAAGGTTGTAAGAAACCCTTAGTATCCGACGTACCTTATCATCAACTATTGATTCTGGCACTTTACCATTCTTTACTGCTTCAACTAATGGAGTTCCAAAATAGCAAGAGTCATAATAGTCTTCTCGAGAACCCATTTCTACATCGAGACCACCAAGAGCTGCGGTAACGGTATTGTGCGTGGCTCCCCAGTCGGAAACAACGATACCTTTAAAACCGAACTCATCTTTCAATATTTGGTTGTTTAAATAATCATTTTGGCACAGGTAGTCCCCTCTAAACTTGTTGTAAGCTCCCATCATTCCTAGTGCATCGGCTTCAGCTACAGTAGCTTTATATACAGGTAAGTAAATTTCACGTAAAGCACGCTCACTCATGGTAACGCTTACTCTTCCTCGTTCAGTTTCCTGATTGTTGGCTGCAAAGTGTTTTACACAAGCAGCAACATCCATGCTTTGCAAACCTTTTACGTACCCAACGGCTATTCTTGAATTTAGGAACGGATCTTCAGTAAAATATTCAAAAGTTCGTCCGCAAACTGGTGTGCGAATAATGTTTACTGCTGGCCCTAACAGCATATCTTTTCCACGAGCTCGGGATTCTTTGCCTATTGCTTTGCCATATTTGAAAGCCATATCTATATTCCAGGTTGCAGCTAAAGCTGTTCCTGTAGGAAAAAAAGTAACCGAATCGCTAGTTAAATTAAGGGTTTTCCAAGTATCACGTTCCAATTCTTCACGCACTCCATTGGGTCCATCGGCATACCAAAACTCAGGAATAGCTAATTCTTTATTGCCTCCCGATACAAATTTTCCGGTGCCATGTAAGAAACCAACTTTGGTTTCTAGATCCATTGATGCAATTAGATTATCAATGGTATCTTCATAGGCCGGATTGATTGAAAAATAATGATCTTCAGAGGGCTTAATTTTTGTATTATTATTACAACCAACAATACTTATTATTGCTAAGGCAATTATGGATATTGAAAAATATTTAATCATGGTGTTTAGTTTTTTTTGATTTTTAAGTTGATATTATTTTGTAAAGATACGAAAGCAATAGTGCCTTTATTTATTGCTATTGGGTGTTTATATAGTTGAGTATTTTTAAGTAATTAAGTTTGTGAGGTTTATTTAAAACAATGTGGTGTACTCTTTGGTAATACTGGGAAGGTAATGATTTAGGGGGTGTAGAATTTTTGCTTCCGAAAGAAATTTAATCAGATTGCTCAAATTTGCTTTATGTTTCGAAAACCTAAATAACCTTACTTATTTTCTAAAAAGTAACTTAAATTGGATGCTAGAACTATATGTTTAATGATTGTTCAAGTGTTCCCTTTCAAATGCAAAATAGGACTATCTGAAATTGAGGTAAAATGAAATTAATAGTATACTCAACTGCTTATAAAGGTTAGTATAAACAAGAAAACCAAGCCTAAGCTTGGTTTTCTATATGTAAAAAAATGATATTTTTTATCTAAATGTAAAAGCAACTCCACCAGTATGCATTTTGTATTTTTGTGCAGTAAAAGTATAATGGAAAACAAAGAAACCCAGTTTTAAACGAGCACCAGCCTGAAAATTCATATTGGTTGTTTTTGATGTAGCGGTTAGAGGGTCTTTTTCAGAATCTATAACAAACCCATCAGGATGTTCTACACTCATTTCTATAACAGGATAGTTGCCTTTGAAACCTGCTTCAAATTTCGAAGAATTAAAACCTACACCAATATAAGGTTGAAATACGGGTATATTAACCCCTACCAATAAATTTCCTGTAAATGATGACATGTTTACACTAAACTTTTGATTTTCCCAAGTTGATGCAGGAATGTTTGGATCTGCTTCAAGGTCAAATTTATCCGGATCCATACGCATAAGATCTCCGGCAAAACCTGTTTGAAATCTTGAATAGCTAAATAGACCTGATATTTGCAGGAATGGTACTTTTGATATTGCTGGAATCCATTGCTTAATATCGTGTTTTACACCTAAACCCCACATATTTGTTTTTTCAAGCGACATATCGTCGCCTAAGGCATTGTTTGCAGATTTGCTTAAATCAGGCATAAAGCGAACAATTAACTCTGTGCCTTTAGGTAAGCCAATAGCTGCTTGAATAGCAAATATACCTCCAAAACCAACGCCTCCTCCATTTAAAACAGGAATATTAAACCCGTTAAATTCTGTGTTATTAAATTTGCGCGACATGGTAGGTAAATCCGAAACCTTTTTACCACTAACATTTGGGAATGTGGCTTCTGGGTCAATATCGTAATTGGGCATATTCAGACTTGATCCTTTAAAGCTTTTGTCGGAGGAAGGAACCTGAACAAACGATCCGCTAAAAGTAATATCGAAACCAAGTGTACTATGTACTTTAGCTGTATGTGTCCAACCACCACTCATGCTTGTAGCCATTGCCTGACCAAAAGGTTTTAAATAGGCTGAAAAGTAGGGGCTAATCTCACCTAGGCTAACGGTTTCAGGCTCAGCAATTTGAGCCTTAAGTGTGTTGCTGCTTAAAAGCACTACCGATAATATTGAAATAAGAGTAAAGATTTTTTTCATAGTTTCCGTTTTTGATTTATAATCTAATTAACTAAATAGTTGTTGTAAGGTTTATCAATTGAATCAAAAATAGTGAAAATAGTTTAAAATGGTGCAATCTTGGATTCACAACATTGATTTAATTACATAATAGTGAAATAAAGCCAATTAAAACCTTAGAATAATTGGATAAAATTAATTGGCTGTAGTTTGTATTTAATAAAATAGACTGTTATTTGTCAACATAAAATGTAAATAGATTAAAGTTTTATAATGTCAGAATTTGTTAATATCCATACACATAAGATAGAAGAGAACAAATGGGCAATTCTTAATGCAAAATGGCAAAAACCAATTGCAGAATATTCGTTTTGCAGTATTGGAATACACCCATGGGATATTGGTAATAGCGAAATAAAAACAGCTTTGCAAAGCATTGAGCAGTGTGTTATAGATGATAAAAAAGTAATAGCCATAGGAGAGATAGGTATTGATAGGGCTATAGTAACATCAGTTGAAGAACAAATGGATGTATTTTATAAACAAATACATTTATCGGAAAAGTACAAATTACCAGCAATTATTCATTGTGTAAAGGCCTATAGCGACATGCTTGGTTTACGAAAAGGCAATGATTTTAAAATGCCATGGATATTTCATGGTTTTAGCGGGAATGTAACTATTGCAAAACAATTGATTAATAAAGGCTGCTATTTGTCGTTTGGAGAAAAGCTTTTAACAAATAATAAAGTGCAAGAAACATTGTTGACAATACCACTGCAAAACCTGTTTTTTGAAACTGATGATTCCGATGAAAAAATAGAAAACATTTATAAAAAAGCCGCTGAATTACGCCATATTTGCATCGAAAAATTAAAAGAAGAAATTTATTACAATTTTAAAAAGGTTTTTGGTACAGAATGAGTGAATATTGGTTAGAGCGTACAGAGCTTTTATTGGGCGAGGAAAAGCTTGAAAGATTAAAGTCGAAAAGTGTATTGATTGTTGGCTTAGGGGGTGTTGGAGCTTATGCTGCAGAAATGATTTGTAGGGCAGGTATTGGAAAAATGACACTTGTTGATGGTGATACGGTGAATATAACCAATATAAACCGACAATTGCCTGCACTGCATAGCACAATTGGCAAACCAAAAGCCGACTTAATTGCAGAAAGGTTAAAACAGATTAATCCTGAAATTCAAACCTTTGTAATAAATGATTTTATTGAGGAGCAACAAATAAAGGAATTGCTTACCCAAGGCTTTGATTATGTAGTAGATGCGATTGATACCCTGACCCCTAAAATTCATTTAATTTACCATGCTTTGCAAAATAATGCAAAGATTGTGAGTTCGATGGGAGCAGGAGGTAAGATGGATCCAACCCTGGTGCAAATTGCAGATTTTAAAAAATCGTACAACTGTAATTTGGCTCGTTTTATTCGAAAAAGACTTAGGAAATTAGGAATTAACGAAGGATTTCCTGTAGTATTTTCTCCTGAAGATGTTGATAAAAAGGCGGTAGTTTTTACTCCTACAGAACAATATAAAAAATCGAATGTGGGCACCATTTCGTATATGCCGGCTCTATTCGGAATTCAGTGTGCATCAAAAGTAATTCGCGATTTAGTTGAATATGAGTTATGAATAAATGGTTAGTTATAGTTTTTATGGGATTATTTGCAATGGAAGGAAATGCCCAAGCTTGCTTTGAACGTTACGATTTACTATTTACCGACGAAAATAAAACCTTAAATTATAAGGAATTTCATAAGCTCGAATTACAGTTTCTTGAACAATTAGTGGGTTGCAATGCCATTGATTTTAATGTGACTACAATTGATGGCAACGAAATAATATTATCGGCTTTGAAAGGGAAGGTAGTGGTTTTAAATTTTTGGTTTACAGCATGCTTGCCTTGTTTAAAAGAAATTCCCGAATTAAATAAGCTGGTTAGTGACTTTGACTCTGATGAAGTTGTATTTATTGGTTTAGCACGTGAAAATGAGGAAAAATTAGCTGCATTTTTCAAGAAATTTATGCCTTTTGATTATCAGATTGTGCCCGAAAGTTATAAAATTGCGGATAGTTATAAAGTTGTTGGGTGGCCACAAAGCGTGGTTATTGACCGCAATGGTAAGATATACAAATCGTGGGCCGGCTTAACAGAAAGTCCCGCTGACCTAGCAAAAGATATTCGTAAAGCAATAAGTAATTGTTTACAACAGTAATGGCATATAATAAAGCTACCAGGTAATTATATACTTTCCTTTTGTTTGAAAAGACATGTCTTCGTCAATTACTACCTCAGGTATTAAATTTTTAAAGGGATTAAATTCTCTTGCAGCGGCGGTTAAAATTCCCCTGTTTATTTGATACGGGTAAGGATTATCCATAAACAATTCAATTCTCTTTTTTGAAAGGTTTTGATTAATAACCGTAACCTCGCATATATTACCGTTCCTATGATTCAGTGCAAAACCTTCCTCAATTTTTTTTAGTGCATCGGTAAAATTCTTTATATTGGCTGGTATAAGGGCACAATTTAAAAATTGCTTACCAATTGCATATAATGTATCATCGCCATAGGTTGATCCAATACTGTTAAGGGCTTTGAGGTAATTGTTGAAATTGTACCATTTACCGGGTTCTGGTATCCCAACGTTATTGGCATATAAAATTGAGTTAGCTATGTCTTTTAAAAATTCGGGAAAACCGTTTATACAACAATTTAAGGCTTCACCTGAAATTTCAACGGTTTTAATATCAACGTGTGCAGTGTCCATAGGGGTATTTATCATGCCAATTGTTTTGCTTATAGTCCTTATTACTATAATGATTGTAAATGTAAGTCATTAAGTAATTCAAGTCAAGTTATTCTTATATTATTAAAGGTTATTCTAATATTTGGGTGTTGATTAAATATATTTGCAGTCATTGGAATTCCAATTCACTTAATGGTTACTTTTGTTAACTTATTATTTATGGGTATGACAAATAGCAAAAAATCATATATAGCCTTAATTCTGGGAGCAGTATTAATAGCTTTTTCTCCGGTATTAATTAAAATGGCCGGCGCGCCTGGAACTATTACTGTTTTTTATAGGTTACTTTTTGGAGCATTAACTTTAGTTGTTCCATTTACGTTTTCACGATGGAAAGCGGAGCATAAAATACCATTAAAAGGAATTGGATTAGCAAGTATAGCGGGCTTATTTTTAGCTATTGATATGGCTTTATGGGCTACCGGAATTATGGCTTCGAATGCAGCAATGCCTACCTTGGTTGGTAATTTGGCACCCTTATGGGTAGGTATAGGTTCTTATTTTGTTTTTAAAGAACGTCAATCGCTAAATTTTTGGTTGGGTTTGTTTCTTGCTCTGGCTGGAGTTTCGTTTTTAATACTTCATGATTTCTATGTGCCAGCAGGCATTTTCAAGGGCCTTATTCTAGGGCTTTTTGCCGGAATATTTTATGCCGGATTTATGATGGCAACCCAATCGGGACGGAAATTACTTGATACGATTTCATTTTTATTTATCAGCACGATTGCAACTACCTTTTTTTTAGGGGTATTTGCCCTTTTGCAAGGGTTACCTTTTACAGGATATGCTAATAATACATGGATTCTTTTTATTGTAATGGGTATTTTTATTCAAGCAGGCGCATGGTTTTTAATCAATTTTGCACAAGGTTATTTACCAGCTTCATTGGTTTCACCAACTTTATTGGCTCAGCCAGTTTTAGCTGGAGTAATTGCCTATTTTTTACTTGATGAAATTTTAGGGTTTTGGCATGTTGTGGGAGGTGTTATTGTAGTTTCTGGAATTTACATGGTGCATTTCTCAAAAAAGAAGCGGAAAGCGTAGTCTGAATAATTCGATTTTTAGTGAACCCTTTCAAATTGTCTGTCTTTACGGCAAGAATTTAGCCACCTATACTCAAAAACAAATCTTATTTAACTTTAGTGTCAAGTCATCCTAAAATTGTCGGTTGATAAAAGAAACTATTTCCCCATCGCCTTTTGGCACTTTACCGATGTAAAATCGGTATTGGCTCCCAAGCGGAAGACTTACTCCGATTAGGCTTTACAACTATATAATTTAATTTGAAGATCGAAATTTTACATTACCATCAAACTTTACAACAGAGACAGTGCTCCCTCTGGGGGAGCTGTCGAAAGACTGAGGGGGAATACTTATCTTTCTAGAAGTTATCTGTTACAGATTACTTATACCTATAATGGCCTATTATTTTATAGCTAAACAAGCAATCGGACATTTCCTGACCGGCTCCAATATTATGAACTATTAAGGGCCGTTTACCATTGCTCGACCGTTTGTTTATAACTATACCAATATGGGTAATGGTCCCACCCAAGTTCCAGCAAACAATATCACCGGTTTTGTAATCTAACGGGTTTTGTGTTAGGGGAAGTTCAGTACCATACCGCTTAAAAAAAGTCATGAGGTTAGGCACTCGTCTATGGTCAATGTTTTTATCGGTTGAAGTGAGGCTCCAATTTTTGGGATATGCGCTAAAGTTGGCAACCATGTCTTCATGAACCTCCTTTTGCAGATCGGTACCAAGTTTTCGGTAGGCCCGAATAATTACGTCGGTACAAACGCCCTTGTTGGCAGGTACGTCGCCATTAGGGTAAGGAATGGGAAAGTAGCTTGGGTCGTAAGTTACATGTTGGTGGGTTAGTTCAATAGCAGCATTAGAAAGGCTGTCGGTGAACGAGGTTTGAGCAAAACCCATTGCAACAAATAGCAATAGTGCATTTAATAGAATTAATCTCAACTTCATTTGGTTTTAATTAAATAACAATGTTCAAGCATATCCCTAGTAATAGGTTTTCCATGGCCGGGTAAAAATAAGTTGCATTTGGTATCCAAAAGCTTTTCCCAACTGCGAATTAATAGTTTTACATCATCAGCATAAGGTGGAAAAATTGTGTTTGCAAAAATTCCAAACAGTGTATCGCCAACTATGGCAATTTCATTGTTTATTAATATTGAGATACTCCCTTTTGAATGCCCGGGTGTTTCAATTAGCTCAATATCAGCGATTAAATGCAGATGAATGTTGTCTGAATCAATCAGTAATTCGGTTGCGAAGGGAGCATATTTGTAGTTTTTGCTTGTTGATTTACTTCCCAACTTTGAGATGGCTTTTGTTAGCGTATTTGTTCCCTTCGGAATAGGGGTGAACCCATTTTTGGTGAAATCTGATTCAGCTTTACTTGCAATAATTTTGCAATTAAATTTTTCATGTAAAAACTTAGCGTTTTGGCAATGATCAAAATGAGTATGGGTAAGAATTAAATAATCGGGCCTTGAATCTAACCATTCAATAGCTTTTAATAATTCATTTTTCTTGTTTGTTTTACCAGTATCTACTAGAATATTTGTATTCACCGTATTTATAAAATAAACGTTTGAACGTCCTTTTAATAGTTGGTAGATAATAGTGCCGTTTTGTAATTTCCATTGGTTCACAAAACGAATTTACAAACTAAAACGAAAAGCCGGGCATTTCTTCAGCATTTTTCCTGGTGCTTAAATTTTCAATAATTTCAGCTCGCTGGTCAGGAGTGTATCTAAGCCAATCGCCAATTTCTGTCATGGTGCGTTTGCATCCGTAACACATTCCTTTTGAGTCGTAACGACAAATGCTAATGCATGGTGATTCTATATTGTTCATGTTTATTGTTTTAAAGTTGATTTACTTTGGTATTAACAGAATTTTTAGATTTTGGTTCAATAGAGCCAATCCTAATTGAGTTATATATTTTTAGCTGCAAGTTGTTCAACCTCTTTAAAAACGCGCATAAAATTGCCGCCCCAAATTTTCTCGATATCGCTTTCTGAATAGCCTCGTTTTACCAATTCTAAGGTAATATTGCCAAGCTCCGATGCATCAAAACATCCGTCAACCCCACCGCCACCGTCAAAGTCGGTACCTATTCCAACATGTTCAATTCCTGTAATTTCAACAATATGGTCAATGTGGTCAACAACATCTTGCACATTGGCTAAAACAGGTGGGTAATCAACGTCAAGTTGAAACCAGTCATGTATGCCTTCGGCACGTTGTTCTTGATTGTAGTCTGCCCAATTGGAATGTTTTATTTGAAAGGCCGCTTTTGCACTATCGCGTTTCGGATCTTGAGCAATTGTTTTTACATAATCGCTTAAAACGCACATTTGAATTACGCCACCTTTTTTTGCAAGCGCTTTTAGCATTTCGTCCGATAAATTTCTGGGGTGGTCACATAATGCTCTGGCACATGAATGCGATGCAATAATTGGGGCTTTCGAAATATTTAAAACATCGTAAAAAGCAGCGTCCGACGCATGTGAAATATCCACAATAATGCCTAAATTATTCATGCGTTCTACCACCTGCTCCCCAAATTCTGATAAGCCATTATATTCAGGACCTTTTTTGTCGGTGCTCGAATCGGCAATGTCATTATTGCTTGAGTGTACCAAGGTAATATAGCGAGTACCTCGCTTATAAAAATAGTCAATGTTATCAAGATCATTTTTTATTGGAAACCCATTTTCAATTCCCAAATAGATGGCTCGTTTCCCTTTCTCTTCTATTTTGTATCCATCACTGGCCGATAAGGCAATTTCAGCCTTTGAGCTGGTTGTTTTAATGGTTTTATAAACAGCATCAAAAATTTCATCGGCGCTATTAAAGGCTTTTTCGTGGTGCAGGCTATCGCGCTTTGTTTGACTAATAAAAACAGCAAAAAATACTGCATCCAAACCTCCTTTTTCCATACGTGGAAGGTCAATTTTTCCTTCACCTTTTCTACTATCATTTTCAATTCCAATATCAAAATCGCTATTCATAAGCCACATGGGGGTATCGGTATGCGAATCAATAGTAAATACTTTATTGTGAATTCGGGCGGCTTTTTCCTCAATGGTTTCGCACGATACCATTACTATTAATAAGGAGATAATAGCGAAATATTTTACTGATAATTTCATCTCTTTAAAACGTATTTAATATTTTGATATTTAATTCAAGGTAATTTAGTTATTTTTAGCGATTCAAAAAATTAAAATACTTGATTTTATGCGCAGTATATTATTAATCATATTTGTTTTTGCAGCACAGCTGTTGTATTCACAATTGAATACTCCTAAAGTATACGAACAGAATAAAACCTTAAGCTACCATGAGTTAATTGCTGAGTATCAGAAATTGGCCGATGCTTCGGGAAAAGCAGAATTATTTACCTACGGTAAAACCGATGTGGGTTTACCATTGCATCTTTTTGTTATTTGTGGGCACAAAGAATTTAATCCGAAGGTATTGCGTACCGATAATATGCGTATTGTGCTCATAAATAATGGCATTCATCCGGGAGAACCTGCAGGTATTGAGGCCAGCTTGCAATTGGCTGCTCAGTTATTAAGTAAAGACGATTCCATTAGCAAAATATTGAAAAATACGGTGGTGTGTATTATTCCTACCTATAATGTTGGTGGAATGCTTAATCGGAGCGCTTTTAATAGAGCCAATCAGAATGGACCCGAAGAGTGTGGCTTTAGAGGCAATGCCAGAAATATCGATTTAAATCGCGATTACATGATTAACCACACAGAAAATGCACAGACATTTACCGAAATATTTCATAAATGGAAACCCGATGTGTTTTTAGAAACTCATACAACCGACGGGTCGGATCATCAGCAAACAATAACCTTAATTACCACCGCGCATCAGGATTTACCCCCAGTGTTAGGTGAGTATCTTGACAAAAATATGAGTTCAGCTTTATATGGTATGATGGATAAAAAGAGCAAATACCTCATGTGCCCCTATGTGCATGTTTGGCGTAAACCACCCGATGAGGGATTTCAACAGGTTTTTGAGACTCCTCGTTACTCAACAGGTTACACTTCCTTATTTAACACACTCTCTTTCATGACCGAAACCCATATTTTTAAACCATTTGAAGATCGGGTTTTATCAACGGTTGATTTTATGCATTGCTTACTTGATTTTACAAGTAAGAACTCGAAGAAAATTTCAGCATTGCGAAACGATGCCAATGATTATTTGAAAAAACAAGATGAATTTGTGCTCGATTGGACTATTGATTCATCTAAATATGATATGATTATTTTTCATGGTTACGAAGCTACTTATCCGCCAAGCAAATTAACCGGCGAACCGATGCTTTATTACGATAGAGAAAAACCATATACAAAAGAGATTAAATATTTTAACCATTTTGAGGCAGGATTAACAGTAGATGCACCGAAGTATTATGTGATACCACAGGCTTGGAAAGAATCCCTGAAAAGGTTAGATTGGAATAAGGTTGATGTTAAGCGTCTTACTGAAGATATCACCCTTGAACTCGATATGTATTATATTGATGATTATAAGTCGTATACCGATCCTTACAATGGGCATTATCCTCATTATGACGTTAAAACATCGAAGAAAAGCATGAAGGTTGACTTTTATAAAGGAGATTATGTGGTGCCCGTAAAAGGTCGAGAAACCTTTTATATTATGCATGCTTTAGAGCCTGCAGCTCCCGATTCGTATTTCTCATGGAACTTGTTTGATGAAATTTTGCAAAGTCGTGAATATTTCTCGCCTTTTATTTTCGAAGAACGCGCCATGCAAATTCTCGACACTACACCTGGATTAAAAGAAAAACTTGAGGCCGCCATTAAGTTAGATACCACTTTAGCAAAAGACACCTATAGGCAAATGCAAATTATTTACCGTAATTCTCCGTATTTTGAAAAAACTTATTTGCGTTACCCGGTAGGCCGAATTGATAAGAAGAGGGAGTTGCCTTTGGTGAGCGAAAAGGATTATCAGTAAGAAGAGTTTCGTAGGACTTCGTAGCATCAGCTACGAGAATTTTAAATAGCGAAGCAGGCGCTTCGCTTTTCATAATGACTTTCTAAGCATCTCAAAGATGCTAAGAAAGTGTCATTAAGTTAATGTTGGGCAGTTATGATTTTAAAATTAGCTCATCCAATTCCTCCGAATTTTTTAAGCGCCCGTTAACAACAGTAACTGCCGTAATAATCGCTTTTATGCTGAGTTTTTCATCGGGCAAGCGGTAAATATCCTGATGAAACAGGTATTTGATTCCTTCTTTTTCTACATTAAGCTTACTAATAAATTTATCACCACTTTTTAGAGGCGTTTTGAACTGAATATCGGCACGTGCAACTACAGCCATAATGCCTTTCTCGAATAATTCGGCAAAGCTAACACCCATCGACTCTAAAAACTCATGTCTAGTATGTTCCAAGTAATTTTGATATACCGAGTTATTCACAACACCTTGCAGATCGCACTCGTAATCGCGTACTTTAAATTCTAGTTCGTATTGGTAGTCTTTCATGTTTTTTTCTGGAAATTGGAGCGCCTGCTCCGATTAATAATTTAAGGGAATAAACACTGCGTTGTACAGTTTGTATTATTATTCATTGTATTTTATCTTTGTGTAACTCTGTTTCCTTTGTGAATCTCTGTGTTATAATTTTTAAGAATAACACAGAGTTACACGGAGTATTCACAAAGATACACAGAGTTTTAAAATCTATGAATCAAAGCAAATCCTTAACAGAAAACCCCTTTTGCAATAAGAAGCTTGGTTGCATGTATTGGTTTAGCTTGTCGTTATTTAAAATATTTAACTTGATGTTGGCTTCAAAAATGTTGCACTTATTTTCTTTCATATATTTTGTCAATTCTGCAGCTTTATGGTAGCCAATTATTGGGCTAAGTGCAGTACAAACCGACGGACTTTTGTAAAGTGTTTTTTTAGCATTGTCTTCCAATACAATTAATTCAGACAGTAAGTTTTTTTCAATGGTTTCATCACAGGCAATTAGCAGCTTAAGGCTCTCAAGCAAAGCATGTCCTATGCTTGGAATGTAGGCATTCAATTCTAAATTGCCTTTTGCTGCAAGGTTAGTAATAAGTGCATCGTTGGCATATATTTTTTGTACAGCCGATATTACAAACTCCGTAATTACCGGATTTACTTTGCCAGGCATTATAGAGCTTCCGGCTTGCTTTGCGGGGAGTTGCAATTCTTTGTTACCAAGAATATCAGAACCCAATAGGCGAATATCGTTTACCATTTTCTCTAATGTAACAGCATGAGCCTTTAAAATAGCATGAACTTCAACAAACGAGTCTTGATTGCTGGTATTTTCAGTTAGGTTTTCGCTTTGGGTTATGGGTAGCCCAGTTAGCTTTTTAAGCTCGCCAACCACCTCAATAATAAAAAAACGGGGAATGGCAATGCCGGAGCCTGTAGCACCGCCGCCTAAATTCACAGTTTTTATGCGTTCAGAACACTTTGAAACCCGCCACCAATCGCGCGAAAGGGCATCGTTGTATGCTCCAAATAATTGCCCGAACGAAGAAGGCACTGCTTGCTGCAGCTGTGTATAGCCTGTGCGCATGCTGTTACGATACGTTTTTTCTAAACGTTCAACCTGCGTGCGCATTTGGTTTATTTGATCTTCAAGGCTATTTAAAAGTTGCATAGTAGCCACTTTTAAAGCTGTGGGAACCACATCATTGGTGCTTTGGTAAAGGTTTGCCTGTTCAATGGGGTCAATAATAGTATAATTGCCGGGCTTATGTTCAAGTTTTTTAAGCGAGGCGTTGGTAATAATTTCATTTACATTCATATTAATGCTGGTACCGGCACCACCTTGTATGGCGGGTACAATAAAATGCTCGAAATATTCACCCTGACTAACTTGTATTGCTGCTTGAATAAGTGTTTCTATTACTTCATTGCTTGGCAAATTAAGCTTTGAAATATCATTCGGGTATTTTTGTGTTACGGCCTTTTTAAACGATTGAATGGTATGGTAACAGGCTTGTTTAACCAAACCCATTGCACTATACCATTCCTTATGAAAAGGGGTATTGTCGGGAAAATTATTTTGTGCTCTTAATGAGTGAATGCCATAAAGAGCATCTTTGGGTATTTGTAGTTCGCCTAAGAAATCTTGTTCGGTGCGCATGGATATTTAAATTTGTGTGCTAATTTATAATAAAGTAGGTGAATTACCTAGTAGCTAGCTGTTGTATAATTAAAAAGGGCTGTTAGGTTTTTATACAAAAACTAACAGCCCTAATAAAATTTTGTAACATACTTTTATTAATTAGCCCCTATGTTTGTAATGAGATAAGTTCCATAGTAAATATTACATTTATTTATGAAACCAAAAAATAGAACATTATGAACAAAAGTAAACAATTAGATTTTAGCGGTCAAAATATT
>JAQICC010000108.1 GCA_027858735.1 Salinivirgaceae bacterium | reverse complement strand
TCCTGCTTTCTGTTTTTGCTTATGCAAAATCGCAATCCTTGGGTATTCCAAAATATGTTGGTTTTGAAAAAAGAACGGCTGCCACCAAAATGAATTTTCAAGCTAACCCAGAGACTAACTCATATGATATAATTTACCACCGAATTTACTGGGAAGTAGATCCTGCTGAATACTATATTAAGGGCTCGGTAACTTCATATTTTAAAATACTCGAAAATAATATATCAGAAATATGTTTCGATTTAACAGATGCCTTAACTATTGATAGTGTTACTCGAAATGGTGCTGTTCTACCATATACACATTCAAATAATTTGGTGATAATCACATTACCCAATGTGATAAATATTGGCGTAATGGATTCTGTTACTATCTATTACCAAGGAATGCCTGTGGCAAATTCAGGTTTTACGGCCTTTGATACAGCAAATCATAATGGATCGCCCATTTTATGGACCCTTTCTGAACCATATGGAGCGCGAGAATGGTGGCCTTGCAAACAAAGTTTAACCGATAAATTTGATTCCCTCGATATTTATGTAAAAACACCCATAAATAATAAAGTAGCTTCAAACGGAGCATTAATTTTTGAAAAAACTGAAGGTAGCCACAAACTTACCTACTGGAAACACCGATACCCCATGGCAACTTATTTGGTAGCCATTGCCGTTACTAATTATGAAAGCTATTCACAAACAGCTTGGGTAGATCAAAACAATAAAGTAGAAATATTAAATTATCTGTATCCTGAAAATATTGAATCTGCCATTGAAGATGTTGGATTTACGGTTAAAGTAATGGAACTTTTCAGTAAACTATTTATTCCTTACCCTTTCTATAAAGAAAAGTATGGCCATGCTCAATTTGCTTGGGGAGGTGGAATGGAACATCAAACCATGAGCTTTATGGGTGGTTTTAGCGAACATTTAATTACACACGAATTAGCCCATCAATGGTTTGGTGATCATGTAACTTGTGGTAGCTGGAAAGATATTTGGATAAACGAAGGATTTGCTGTATTCTGTGAAAGTGTAGCGCAAGAACATTTATATCCATCTACTTGGTCAGAATGGAAGCAACATGAAATAGAACTTGTCGTGGAAAAAGCAAAAACAGGATCAATATTTGTGGACGATACTACTGATGTTAATAGAATATTCAATTACAACTTAACCTATAAAAAAGGGGGACTAATATTACAAATGCTTAGAAAACAGGTTGGTGATGATGCTTTCTTTACAGGGTTAAAAGAATTGTTAACCAATGTAAACACAGCAGGAGGTTTTGCCACAGGTGAAGATTTTAAGCGTTTTGTTGAACAGGCTGCAGACACTAACCTTACGCAATTTTTTAACGATTGGTATTATGGACAAGGTTATCCTTTGTATGATATCACTTGGCTTCAAGATATTAATAATAAAATGGATATATCCGTTTCGCAGATCACTACGCATTCATCGGTGCCTTTTTTTGCACTACATATTCCTCTACTGTTAATCGGTCAAAATAAAGATACTCTTGTTACTTTTCACAATACAGAAAACAACCAAAATTTTGTTTATTCATCCGATTTTGTTGTGGAAGAAGTCGTCTTTGATCCACGCTATAATATTGTAGCAAAACATCCTGCTAATATAAATTTTTCGATTACAGATTCGGGCAATACAGATGGAATTAATATTATGCCAAACCCAGCTAACGAAACCATTCACATAAAAGCTTTACACGAAAACAGTTTTGATAAGATTGACATTATCAACATTTCTGGGAAACAGCATTTTACAAAAAACTATAACGCTGAAACTAAAAAAACCGATATTGATATTTCATCGTTCCCTGTAGGGATCTATTTTATAAGAATTAGTACCCAAACAGGAACTGCCATTAAACAATTTGTTAAGTCAAGTTAGTTGATGCGCACAGCCAGATTTGTTTCAGGAGAAAGAAGTACTGTGCCTGGTGGAATAAACACTTTATCACCAGGTTTTACATTGGAGAAAACTTGCTTTTTACCCACTTTTTTTAAACTTACCACTTTAACACGCTTCTTGTTTTCAATATAATAAAGGTAAAAGTCCTTATTCTTTGAATGGTTTAAAACATCTAACAACATTTGAGAATCTTTAAAGTACTGATAAATTACCCGACCCTCCTCAACAATTATATAGTAATCTTTTCCATCAACGGGAATTCGGTGTTCCGTTTTACTTGCAACCAAAAGTTGTTGGTTTTCGGATACCGGAACAGCATAATACTGCAAATAGGTTTCGCGCACATAGCCTGAATAAAATTGAGCCAAGGCATTAGCAAATAACTTCTCTATTAAAAAATTATCAATGGGTTCTTCACCACTTGCTATAAGGGTAAAGTTTATTATATCAAATAAATTCTTCTTAAACCCTGTGGTATCAAGTGGAATGCTATTATATTCAGCAAAAAGTTCTTCGTAAAATAAACTGCGAGTCATAACTTTCTCGGCATATTTTATGGCATTTTCACCCGAACCGTTGTACCTGCGAATTCCTTCAAATTTATGTTCAAAATCGTACTTTTTTACTTTCGTAAGAAATAGAAACGGAAACTGTACCATAGCTCTAATGCTGGTAAAATGATGTTTCCCCTTTTTATCGAAATAGAAAATATCTTTCCAGGTTTTCTTATCATTTTTATATAAATATTGGGCTGTTTTTCGGTATAATTGAGGCAATCCAAAACTCATGTTATTATCGCCAATAGCCCACGGATTAAATTGTGATTCGGTGAACTGTTGTGCTAAAACAATACTTAAACTGGGAGCATCGTGTCCATATTTTTGGAACGCAAACCAAGCTTCCTCTTCGTAATATCGCACCAAATTAGAAGGAATATAACCAACGCCGGTATTATAAGCCGCATTATAAAGGCCATAATATCGCACCGATCGGCTATCTCGGTAACTTTGCAACTCAATAGGTATTCTAAAATTTTCTGGGATATTGTGTTTTGCCCACGATTTATATTGAGCATTTCGTTGTTTAATATAAATTGGATAGTGCTTGCCAACCATCCTTTTATAGTTCACCAATTTTTTCATATCGGCTTTGACATCTGCATTATCTGCATATACCTTAGCGCCAATTAACACAAAAGCTGAAATTATACTCCCTACTATTAATACCTTAAATCGCATCCCTAAATTTTATTCCCATCTATAATTTTCGGGAGACAAAATTAGTCATTTTTTTGAAACCTTAAAGCTTTAATTTTCTGTTTGTTACAAGTGCTTTTTATTGTTAATTACAAAAGGGTGTTTGAAGAGTTTTTACCCTATTTATCGCCACGATGAAAGCTTATACGATAGGATAAAAGATAGGACATTATTGTATTGTCCCCCTTTTATATTTTCCAAATTTGGAAAAAATGCTCTAATAGGCATCAGAGAATATGAAAAATGAGCTCCAATCGTAAATTTATCGTTTAAACTATAATTAAGCCCGGCAAGGGCTGATAAATCAATATCATTAAATGGCGGTTCTGCATCTTCAAGGTAAAGATCATTGTTTTTAGCCTCAAGACCCTTAATTAAATAACCAACAGCAATACCCCCTTCAATATCTAAATCAATATCACTAAAATTAAAATATCGCAAAGTAAAAGGCATCTCAACATAATGAAATTGTGTTTTATAATAAATTTGCATTTTATCATCGGCTCGTTTACTTCCCTTACCAATATAACGTAATCCCATTTGTCCTGCCAAATCTTTATTTAAAAAACGATTAACATATCCTCCTACCACTAAACCCGCTTTATGATATCCTGCATGTGTATCGCCATCAACCTGCGAAGCCACTATACCACTATATAAACCTGCATTAAATTCTTGTGCATGCATTTCAGATAACATTACAACAAGCAATGAAACAATTATAAAAATTCTTATTCTACACATATTGCATTATTTTTTTTTCTAATTCCAAAGAACCCTCTCCTGCCCCTTTTTGAATAATATTAAAATTTAGTCCGTAAGGAACCTCAACATTATTCGGATCGATTAAAAATTTTGGGATTTCGTGTTTAGCATACATTATTAATCCTGCGGCAGGATACACATTCAGAGATGTACCTATAACAAGGAAAATATCGGCACTATTAACCAAAGGTACCGCATCGTCAATTGCAGGAACCGATTCGCCAAACCATACGATGTGGGGTCTGAGTTGTGCTCCTTTATCACACTTATCGCCTAATTTAATGGCTTTTGTGCCAATATCGTAAATTAAATGAGGGTGTTTTGTGCTGCGAACCTTGGTTAATTCACCATGTAAATGCAAAATATGTTTACTTCCGGCACTCTCGTGCAGGTTATCCACATTTTGAGTAATAATTTGCACATCAAATTTTTCTTGCAATCGTGCTAATGTTTTGTGTCCTACGTTCGGTTCAACCTCTTCGAGTTGTTTGCGCCGCTGATTGTAAAACTCAAGTACCAAAGCAGGATTTTCTTGAAAAGCCTCAGGAGTTGCCACATCCTCAATCCTGTATTGTTCCCATAAACCACCTGTTTCACGAAAAGTGGTAATTCCACTTTCTGCACTCATACCTGCTCCCGATAATACTACCAAACGTTTTTTAGCCATCGTTTTTTATTTTTCAAGTTCTATTGTTTCAAATCCATTTCTCTTCCACTTATCAATACCTCCCTTGAGATTTACTACAAAGTTAAAATTCATTTCACAAAGAATTTCACTGACTTTAGAACTTCTCATTCCAATAGCACAATATACTAAAATAGGCGTGTCTCTATCCAGAGTATCAGTCAAATTGTTTAAATCATTACGGAAGGGTACTAAAATAGCATTTTGGATTTTCCGGTTTTTAAAAACCTCATTTGGTCGTACATCAATAATAATTTCGTTTATCAGTGAATCTATCATTAATTTAAAGCTCTTTGGAGGCATATCCTGCATACAGTCTTCTGATTGTGCAAAGGCTGAAATCTTAAAAATGCATGCTATTGCAAAAAATAAAATTATTTTTCTCTTATTCTTCATTTGGTAAGATCATTAAATCGGCTAAAATTGTATCGGTAATAAAAACACCCTCATCGGTTAAAACGGCACAGCCTTCTTTCATGTACAAGCTATTAGCATCAATAAATGGCTTCAGGCTTTTTACAAGACTGTTTCTTCGATACTGGCCAAATAACTCTCCCACTTTTTCAATGTTAACTCCCCACAAGGTGCGCAACCATGTCATTAAATATTCATTGTATTTATCAATTTCGCTTAGTGTTTCCGATTCAAAATATTTTTCATTTTCGTTTATTCCATTTAAGTATTTGCCTAAATTGGCTAAGTTCCATAAGCGCATATCACCATTATAGCTATGTGCAGATGGACCAATTCCCAAATATTTTTCTTGTCGCCAATAGCTGGAATTATGCTTTGAATAATAATTGGGCTTTGCAAAATTCGATATTTCATAATGCTCGAATCCATTTGATTTCGCCCAAGCTAATAAAGTTTTAAACTGTTGAATACTGGCTTCTTCCTTAATCGGTTTTATTGATCCTTTTTTCAACATCGTGTCAAAAACAGTACCTTCCTCGTAAGTTAAATGGTAAGCCGATAAATGTTGAATATTCAATTTGCCCATTTGTTCTAAATCATGTTCCCATGTTTTCATTGATAGATTGGGTAACCCGTAAATTAAATCAGTGCTTATATTGGAAAATCCTGCATCTTGAGCTTGTTTTACACAATCAATTGCTTGGCTGGCATTATGGCGTCTATTCATTTTTTCAAGTTGATCATTCTGAAAACTTTGAATGCCAATACTTAACCTATTTACAGGGGTTTGTCTTAGATTAGCTGTTTGCTTTTGGCTTAAATCGTCAGGGTTTGATTCTAAGGTTATTTCTGGATTATCGCTTACCTTGAAATTTAAAAATACCGTTTCAATTATTGCATTAATTTCTTTGGTGGTAAGTAAACTTGGGGTTCCACCTCCAAAATAAATAGTTTTCACCTCACTGTTACCCAGCCAGGTTTTTCGTGTTTTTAATTCTGTAATTATGGCCTTAACCAGCTCTGGCTTTTTTAATACTTGCGTGGTTTTATAAAAATCGCAATAAGAACATCGCTGTTTGCAAAAAGGAATATGTATGTAGATGCCTGCCATTAACTAGAATTTGTGTAAAGTTAACAAAAGCCACATAAAAACAGTTCAAAATTGGTTTGCCAAACTGGAAGGTAGATAAGTAAAATAATAAATGTTTTTTTTGGAAAATTGAAGTGGAGAAGCCCGCTAAGAAAATAATTGATTAAATCAGAATTATTATCCCTAACCACAATCTTTAAAACGGGTTAAATAGTTATTAGGCTGGCCAGCCTAATAACTAGTCTCAGCAAGAAAACTCCAATAATTTCGTTACTCTTGCATTTCAACCAGTCATCCCGAGATTTCGGGACTCCTGATTTTCAATGCTGCGAAAGCCTCATTCTTGAAGCTTTCTTAT
>JAQICC010000005.1 GCA_027858735.1 Salinivirgaceae bacterium | reverse complement strand
GCAATTCGAAAATATTTTTGGATTTAATAAATTAAAGTCAGACGAAAATGAACTAATAGGCCAAATTTATAAATTTATAAACCAAGAAAAGTCCCTGTTGAGAATTGGATTTGAACATGTGGGGTTTGATTTTCAAGCAAGAGAAATTTTAGCAAATGCTATTGGGAAAAACTTATTGGAAGCTGCTCGCAAAGGAAGATTCAAGCAATCTCCATTGGTTTGATTTGTAGATGAAGCTCATCAGTATTTAAATAAAGAAGTAAAAGATGAGTATTTCGAACTTACTAAACTTAATTCTTTTGATTCTATTGCAAAAGAGTGTCGTAAGTATGGTTTGTTTTTATGTCTTGCAACTCAAATGCCAAGAGATATTCCAATTGGGACATTAAGTCAAGTTGGTACCTTTATTGTGCATAGATTAATAAATCATTTTGATAAAGAATCGATAGCAAATGCAAGTTCTTCAGCAAATAAAAGCTCACTTGATTTTTTACCAGTTTTAGGAGCAGGTGAAGCAATTTTAATAGGTGTTGATTTTCCAATGCCTGTAATGATGAAGTTATATAAACCTATTATTGAACCTGATTCAGCTACACCTATTTTTAAACCAAAAACACAGAGCCATGCACATTAAGCAAACGCACAAACTAACGCAATTCCAAATTTGCTTAAAGAGCATGTCTCCCAGACGCACGAAATGATAGAAAAAATAAACAACGAAACGCCAACACATGGTATAGTGCATGCGGGTTTCAGCGGTTTTCGAGCGTTTGTGGCTCGTAAAAAAAGTCAGTGTAACCTGATAAGAAAGTGCCTCGTAATCCCGCACGACACCATACCATAAACCGTTGTATGCCATGCAAAAAAAGAAACAGCACATTTAGGCACATTTGGCTGCCCCAACGCACGGGCGACCGCTTCGCAGCCAAAAGAGCCTTCAATTTGCCGACGCACCTACCGACTGTTGATAATTCAAACATTTTTTATAATGAATTTTGGTATAAAAACCCTATTTTAGCTGTCTGACTTTTTACGACATGAACAGAATAAAAGAAGTACTCGAAGAAAAAGGAATTAAACAAATATGGCTGGCTGATAAGCTCGGGAAAAGCTACAACATGGTGAATGGATATGTGCAAAACAGACAACAACCCAGACTTGAAGTACTTTATGAAATAGCTAATATTCTTGATATAGAAGTTAAGGAACTTTTAAAATCAAATAAAGAAAACGATTAGGTGCAGACTGAAATTGTCATATTAGAAAATGAAATACATAAGCAATATCCAGATGTGCTTAATATTCTCTTAAAGGACCATACGACTCAAAAGAATATCTTTTGGGCTACAGATAATTACGAGCAATTAGGAGAGAGTTATCATTTTGAAGCCCAAATTTTACCAGAATTAATAACTGGTGAAAACGGCAATATCATTATGCCGAGGGTTCAAAAAGATAAATTACTTCAACAAACCAGGTCAAAAGACATGGCAGAGGTATATACACCTTCTTGGATTTGTAATGCTCAAAATAATCTAATTGATAAAGCTTGGTTTGGGAAAGAAAATGTTTTTAACTCAGAAGTAGAAAAATCAAAAGGTTATAAATGGACTATCAATAAGGACAAAATAATTTTTCCTGAAAATAAAACATGGAAAGATTATATTAGAGACACTAGACTTGAAATAGCCTGTGGTGAAGCTCCTTACATTACAAGTCGCTATGATACAACTACAGGGAAATTTATACCGATTAAAAAACGCGTTGGAATATTAGATAGAAAACTCAGAGTTATTAATGAAAATGTGCAAAATTCAGGCGAATGGCTTGAAGCAGCACAAGCTGCTTTCAAAAATACGTATGCATATGAATGGCAAGGCGATAGTTTGTTAATTGCTAGAGAAGCTATGCTTGTTACATTTATTGAAAACTACAAACAGCAATTTGGTAAAGAACCTTTATTAAAATCAATCCAATTCATTGCCTATATCATATCATGGAATGTTTGGCAAATGGATGGGCTAAAAGGAGTGATTCCAAACAGCTGTGGCCATAAAACCGAAATAAGTCTTAATCATTTTGGTGAAACTGAAACGAAACATACATTTTGTGAGGGCTGTGAAAAAGAAAATATATATAAACATAACGGAACCTACTGCCTTATTAAAGATTGGTCAAACAAAGATATAGAAACAGGTAAAAAAGGACGTAGGATAAGGTTTGTCGATCTGATTTAAAAATAACGCATATGAAATTTACTTCATCACTAAAGCTAAAATTAATTTATGTGTTCCGTATTAACGATACAGCACATTTAGAATGCTTAAAGGTCGGAGAAGCAACTTCTGACAATGAAAATATTTGGGGATTAGAGCCTAATAGTAAAGCATTAAACAAAGCCGCAAAAAAGCGTATAGACCAATATACACAAACTGCTGGTATTACTTACGATTTACTCTACACTGAAGTATCTGTTTATGCTGATAAAGGTGTTATAAAGGCTTTTTCTGATTCAGAGGTTCACAATGTTTTATTACGTTCTGGGATTAATAGAAAAACTTTTGATATTAAGAACAAAGCAAACGAATGGTTTGTAACTGACCTTGAAACAGTTAAAAATGCGATAGCTGCTGTAAAAGATGGTAAAGATTCTCTTCTTGCTAGTGAAGTTACACAAACCCAAAACCCTATTGTTTTTAGACCAGAACAAAAAGAGGCGATTGATAAGGCCATCAAGCAGTTCACAAAAGGTAACGAAATGCTTTGGTTTGCGAAAATGCGTTTCGGTAAAACCCTATCCGCCCTTCAAGTTGTAAAAGAACATGATTATACAAGAACCCTCATCTTAACGCATCGGCCAGTAGTTGATAAAGGTTGGTTTGAAGACTTTGGTAAAATCTTTTATGATTCACCTAAATATTCTTATGGTTCCAAAAATCAAGGAAACCAATTTGTGACTTTAGAAAAATTATGTCAAAAAGGAGAATTAAAGTACATCTACTTTGCATCTATGCAAGACCTTAGGGGTTCAGAATTAGTAGGAGGTAACTTTAACAAGAATGATGATATATTCGATACCCCATGGGACATAATAATTGTAGATGAAGCACATGAGGGCACACAAACGGAACTGGGTAAAAATGTACTCGATGAACTAAAAAACGCGAACTCAAAAATTCTGCATCTTTCGGGAACACCATTTAATCTTCTTGATAATTACAAAGAAGAAGAAATCTACACTTGGGATTATGTAATGGAGCAAAAAGCCAAAGCGGATTGGGACAAAATTCACTTTGGCGACCCAAATCCTTACACATCTCTTCCAAAATTAAACATATTTACTTACGATATTGGCAAATTACTTCACGGCTATATTGATGAAGAAGTCGCTTTTAATTTCCATGAATTTTTTAGAGTGGACGAAACTGGGGCTTTCCGCCATGAGAAAGATGTACTTTCCTTTTTAAACCTTATCTGCAAAGAAGATGCAGAAAGTAATTACCCATATTCAAACGCTGAATATCGCGATAATTTTCGCCACTCTCTGTGGATGGTTCCTGGTGTTAAAGAAGCCAAAGCATTGAGTAAAATGCTCAAGACACATCCTGTTTTTAGCCAATTTGATGTCGTAAATGTAGCTGGTGATGGCGATGAAGAAGAAGCCAACGAGGAGGCATTAAAAAAGGTTGAAAAGGCCATAACAAATAAACCCCATGAAACATATACTATTACGCTTTCGTGCGGAAGATTAACTACAGGAGTTTCGGTAAAGGCATGGACAGCAGTTTTTATGCTTTCGGGCTCACACAATACGGCAGCTTCAGCTTATATGCAAACCATTTTCCGTGTACAAACACCGGCAACAATTAATGGTAAAATAAAGGAGGAATGTTTTGTTTTTGATTTTGCGCCTGATCGTACTTTAAAGGTTATTGCTGAAACTGCTAAAGTATCTGCTAAAGCTGGAAAAACATCTAGTGAAGACCGTGTAATAATGGGTGAATTCCTCAATTTTTGTCCCATAATTTCGGTACATGGTTCACAAATGAAAAGCTATGACGTTAACGGAATGCTTGAACAGCTAAAAAAAGTTTATGTTGAACGTGTGGTTCGTAATGGTTTTGAGGATGGTTATCTGTATAATAGTGACCAACTAATGAAATTAGAGTCTGTTGATCTAGAAGAGTTTGATGGTCTTAAAAAGATAATTGGTAGTACTAAGGCGATGCATAAGAGTGGCGACATTGATGTTAATAAGCATGGTTTTACCGATGAGGAATATGAACAGCTTGAATCTGCAAAGAAAAAAAAGAAGGCAGCACTGAGCGAAGAAGAAAAACAACTTCTGGCTGAAAAAACAGAGAAAAAGAAAAACAGAGACAGTGCTATTTCTATTCTTCGTGGTATTTCTATACGTATGCCCTTGCTAATATATGGGGCAGATGTTACTAATGAAGAAGAGGAAATATCAATTGATAACTTTACGGATTTGGTTGACGACCAATCTTGGGGGGAATTTATGCCCAAAGGTGTTGACAAAGCTACTTTTCTAAAATTTAAGAAGTATTACGAACCCGATGTTTTCCGTGCAGCTGGAAGACGCATCAGGGCATTAGCTCGTGCAGCTGACAACCTAACTATCGAAGAACGCATTGAAAGGATTACTTCCATTTTTGGCACCTTCAGATATCCTGACAAAGAAACCGAATTGACACCTTGGCGGGTTGTAAATATGCATTTGGGAGATTGTCTTGGGGGTTATGTGTTTTTAGATGATAATCAAGAGAAAACGATAAATGAGCCCCATTTTGTTTCACAAGGCGAGGTTACTGAAAATGTATTTTCTTCCGATTCTAAAGTATTGGAAATAAACTCAAAATCAGGGCTTTATCCGCTTTTTGTTGCGTATAGTATTTTCCGTAAACGTGCAGCAGCAAAATATCCGGATAAAGAACTGAATACTTTAACCATCAATCAACAATTGGAACTTTGGGATAAAACAGTAGCCGAAAATATTTTCGTTATCTGTAAAACCCCGATGGCAAAAAGTATTACTAAACGCACCATGGTAGGTTTCCGTAATTCAAATGTTAATACCCACTATTTTGAAGATTTAGTACGCCAAATCACAAACAGAGCTAATAAATTTGTTGAAAAAGTAAAAAAAGGAAATTCTTATTGGAAAGCAAATAAAGATAATGATATGAAATTTAATGCAATAGTAGGTAATCCGCCTTATCAGGAAATGGATGGTGGAAACAGTGAAAGTGCAAAACCTGTGTATAACTTCTTTGTTGACATAGCAAAAAAAATGAAACCTGATTATTTCTCAATGATTATGCCAGCAAGATGGTATGCAGGAGGGAAAGGGTTAGATTCTTTTAGAGAATCAATGCTCACAGACGACAGAATATCAGCATTATATGACTTTCCTAACTCAAATGATTGCTTTACTAATGTTGACATTGCAGGAGGTTTGTGTTATTTTATTTGGGATAATAATCATTCTAATAATTGTTCTGTTTCAAATAAAATTAATGGTGAGTTAAATGCATTTAAAAGACCATTAAATGAATTTGATATTTTAATCAGGGATAATAAGGCTATTCCAATATTACATCGTGTATTATCTTTGAATAAAACAAAACAAAATTTATCAGAAAGAGTTTCCTCAAGAAAGCCATTTGGTCTTCCTACAAATTATAAACCTAAGGAACAGGGTATTCCATGCTGGTTTATTCAAAAAATTGGACTAAAATTTGCTAATGTAGAAGATATAATAGACAGACAGGAGTATTTAAATAAATGGAAATTATTAGTACCAAAATCTCCAATTGCTGGTCAAACAGATTTTACAAAATCGGTAGGATTTTATTATGACGGGAATACTCGCATTGCTGCACCTGGTGAATGTTGTACTGAATCTTATATAATTGCAGGAGCGTTTGATACTGAAGTAGAAGTTTTGTCATTCAAATCTTATTTATTTACTAAAGTAGTTAGATTCTTGCTATTACAAAGGGTGGTGTCACAGGATGTAACAAAAAAAGCATTTGGTTTCATTCCTGACCTTGATAAATATGAAGGTAGATACACAGACAAGCAACTTTGTAAACTATGGAATATCACAGAAGAAGAATGGGATTACATAGATTCACGAATACACAATATGAAATCAGAGTTATAAATAAAAAGGATAGATAATGTTTTCAAATCAAATAGCCAATCCCAAAGCCATACATATTTGCAATTCACACGAGCCTGCCCTTTTGTATAAATAAAGAAAAAAAACGATATTTTTTGAAAAGGTTAACTTTATGTTAACTTATATATAAATTAAAAACCGTAAACAATTAATAATTAACTGTCTACGGTTTTTCCCAGTACCCGGAGCCGGGGTCGAACCGGCACGAGAATTACCTCATTGGTGTTTGAGACCAACGCGTCTACCAATTCCGCCATCCGGGCTCATCTTTGTTCGCCGTCTGTCGGGAGCGTCTCAGTCAGCTGACTGATGCGGTTCCGCCATCGGGCCATTTTCATTCGCCCATTAATAGGCCAAAACGAGCTGCAAAGATAGTTTTTTTGTAATTATTTAGCAGCTCAAATCTAATAAAATAAAAGGATCGTTATAACTTTCCGCAAAAACAATGGTTATCAACAATTT